>DASVKT010000184.1:0-2373 GCA_036385235.1 Candidatus Limnocylindrales bacterium
CCCCTCGATGTCACCGGCGGGGATGTAGGGCAGATTGGCCAGGATCAGATCGAAAGGGGTCGAATCGGCCGGCAACAGGTCCGCCCGAGCGAAGGTGATGGCGTCGGCGACGGCATGGCCGACGGCGTTCTCGCGCGCCAGCTCGAGCGCCTCCTCTGAATAGTCGACCGCCAGAATGTCCACCTCCGCCAGCATTCGCCGCTTCTGAAGCAGCGTCGCCAGGGCAACCGCAATCGCGCCGGAACCCGTGCCCACGTCCACAACCCGCAGATTGGGCGTGCCGGCCGGACGCGGCGCGGAGGTCAGCCGCCAGGCGACGTCCTTCTCCGCCTCCAGGACCAGCAGTTCCGTCTCCGGCCGCGGGATCAGCACGCGCGGGTCGACGGCGAAGGCAAGGCCGTGGAATTCCTTGAAGCCTCGTATGTAGGCGATCGGTTCACCGGCTTCGCGCCGAGCCAGACCAGACTCAAACGCAGCGGCAGCGTCGGCGCCGACGACAGACTCGGGATGCGCGATCAGCGCGGTTCGCTCGGCGCCTATCGCCCAGCCGAGCAACAGCTCCGTGTCCAGTCGCGGGCTCTCAGACCCGGAGGCTCGAAGCCGGGCCGTTCCCGATGTAAGGAGTTCGCCGATCGTCGCCACTTGGATCCGCCCTCTACCGCAGACCCGTCACGCGTCCGACGTGTCGCCCAAGGACGACAGCAGCTGGGCCTGATATGCGTTGGCAAGGGCGTCGACCAGCTTGTCGATGTCGCCGTCCATGACGTTGGGCAGGTTGTGGAGGTCCATCCCGATGCGGTGGTCCGTGAGCCGGTCCTGCGGGAAGTTGTAGGTTCGGACCTTCTCGGATCGCTCGCCCGCGCCGACCATGCTGCGCCGGACTACCGACTCGGCCGCGGCGGCCTTGGCCCGCTCGAGATCCAGAAGTCGGCTGCGCAGGATCACCAGAGCCTTGGCCTTGTTCTTGATCTGGCTCTTCTCGTCCTGGATCGCGACCACCAGACCGGACGGCAAATGCGTAATCCGAACGGCGGAGTCCGTCGTGTTGACCGACTGGCCGCCGTGACCGGTGGAGCGATAGACATCGACGCGGATGTCCCTCTCGTCGATCTCGACTTCGATCTCTTCCGCCTGCGGCATCACGATGACGGTGGCTGTGGACGTGTGGATCCGCCCGCTGGACTCGGTCACGGGAATGCGCTGGACGCGATGGACGCCCGCCTCGAACTTGAACCGGCTGTAGGCGCCCTTGGTGGAAACCTCAACGATGGCCTCGCTGATGCCGCCGATACCGGTCTCGCCGATGTTGATAACCTCGGCGTTCATGCGGTGGCGCTCGGCGAAGCGGAGGTACATCCGTAGCAGCTCGGCTGCGAAGAGTTTGGCTTCCTCGCCACCGGTGCCGGCCCGGATTTCCAGGATGACGCTCTTTTCGTCGTTGGGGTCCTTGGGCAGAAGCAGCACGCGCAGCGTGTCGATCAGCTCTTCTTCTCTGGCCTGGAGGCGGCGAACCTCCTCCTGAGCCATGTCGTGCATCTCCTCGTCGCCCGAGTCGCGCATCTCGATGGCCTCGGCCAGCTCCTTGCGGGCGGCCAGCAACTCGCGCCAAGCGCTGACGACGGGCTCGATCTGGGATAGCTCCTTGCCGATGCGCTTGAGCGCGGCTGCGTCGTTGCCGATTTCCGGCAGGGCGAGTTCTTCGTTCAGGGCATCGAACTGAGTCGCGATCTCGGTGAGTTTGGCGTCCAGCCTGTCGTCACTCACGAGTCGGCCACCGCGGAGGCCTCGGGGACTTCGAACTCCGGATACATGGGTCGGCAGGCGAAGGCCGTGCTACCGGCCGGCAACTCCGCACCGTCGGCGATGAGCGCCTGCTCGAGCGAGACGATGGCGACTTCGATCATGTCGTCCGTGGGCTGCTTTGTGGTGATGGCCTGGACCCAGATGCCGGGCGACCAGAGCCAGCGGACCAGGCGGCGGTTGCGATGACGCGCCCCGAGCTGAAGGATTTCGTAGCTGATGGCGGCGATCACCGGCACGAGAATGATGCGCGAAGCGATCAGGAGAAGCGGCGGCAGCTTGCCGACCACGGCGAAAGCGAGGATGGACACGATCAGGACCACGACCAGGAACTCAGTGCCGCAGCGCGGATGGGCCGTGGGGTACTTACGGGCTGCTTCGACATTGAGCGGATCGCCGCCTTCCAGCGTGTGGATGCTCATGTGCTCCGCGCCGTGGTACATGAACGTCCGGCGCACATCGCCCGCCCGTCCAACCACCAGCAGATAGCCGATGAAGATCACGACGCGGATGAGACCCTCGGCAAGCTGAAGGCCGAAGCCCTGGTCCACGCGACCGACGGTGGCCTGCGCA
>DASVKT010000185.1:0-5405 GCA_036385235.1 Candidatus Limnocylindrales bacterium
ATTAACGAAGGCCGGACGAGCTATCCGGACATCGACATCGACTTCTCCTCGGAGCGCCGGGAGGAGGTGATCCAGTACGTCTACCGGCGCTACGGCCCTGAACACACCGGCATGGTCTGCAATCTGGTCACGTACCGAGCCCGGTCGGCTGTGCGGGAGGTCGGGTACGCGCTGGGCTTTCCGCGGCCGCTGGTAGATCGCGTCGCCAAGGCGCTGGAAACCTACGACTCGGCTATGGTCCGCCGCGACCTAGAGGCGGAAGGCGGTTTTGGGCAGTTCTTTGCTGAGACGGTGGGGCGGGGAGTGGCGGGTTCGACGGGAGTGGCAGGGGGAGCGGGGGGAGCGGGTGGCGCGAGTGGCGCGAGTGGCGCCGCGGACGCGGCGTCGGCGTCGGCCGCGGCCAACGGCTTCACCGACAGAACCGGGCAGCTGAACCGGCCGCGCGGTGGTCGGATTGACGGCGGCGCTGCACCCTCCGGCCGAGGCCAGTTTCCCTATATCAACCCACAGAGTACTAGTGAAAGTCTGAATGGGGTATCGGGGTTAGAAGCGGCTGAGCCGAGCCCAGGCGCTGTGAAAACGGTCGATTCGAACGGTAGTGAGGTCAATTCCGGCGGCTCGGCCGGCGGCCAAGCTTGGAATCGTGGGCACGCTGGGTCTCAGCAGTTATCCGTGCGGCTTCCGATGGCTTCTGTCCCCACATACCACTCTGGCCATCGATATAGGGAAACTGGCGCGGGTGCGACCTCGGCGGCCGACCTCGGCGGCGGCTCGGCCGCGGAGCAGCAACGGAGGATCGAGCGGTGGCGGCGATCGGCCGGGTCGGATGACGAGGGCGGTCCCGGCGACTCCCCCGCGAGCATCGCCCGGCTCGCGGCGGAGAGAAGGGAAGTGGCCGAGCCCCCGCCGATCGCGCCGCCGATCGCGCCGCCGGTCGCGGGCGCCACCGCTCCCACCTCCACCATCGGCATGCCGGAGTGGGAGCGCTGGCTCGAGTTCTGCGCCCGCATCGACGGCTTCCCGCGCCACCTCAGCATCCACACCGGCGGCATGC
Organism: Candidatus Limnocylindrales bacterium; assembly: GCA_036385235.1. Lineage (GTDB taxonomy): Bacteria > Chloroflexota > Limnocylindria > Limnocylindrales > CSP1-4 > Fen-1039. The sequence goes on from DASVKT010000185.1 coordinate 1,055, forward strand.
TCGTGACCGCCGCACCACTGATCGACATCGCGCCGCTCGAGCGGGCGACGATGAAGGATCGCGTCGTCGTCCAGTTCGACAAGCGCGATGTGGAGACGATCAAGCTGATCAAACTCGATCTGCTCGGCCTCGGCATGCTCGCCGCCATCGACGAAACGCTCCAGCTGATCGAGCACGACTGCGGCGCCTGCGTGGACCTGGACCGCCTGCCGGAGGACGTCCCGGAAGTGTTCCAGATGATCCAGGCCGCGGACACGGTCGGCGTCTTCCAGATCGAGAGCCGGGCCCAGATGCAGACGCTGCCCAAATCCAGGCCGGCCAATCTGGACGACCTCGTCGTGGAGGTCGCGATCATCCGGCCCGGCCCAATCCAGGGCAACGCGGTGCACCCGTATCTCAGACGCCGCCAGGGCCTCGAGCCGGTCACTTACCTCCACCCGAGCCTGGAGCCCGTCCTGCGCGAAACCCTGGGCGTGATCCTGTACCAGGAGCAGGTCATGAACATCGCCATCGTCGTGGCGGGTTTCACTGCCGGCGAGTCGGATGGGTTCCGGCGGGCCATGGGAACGTGGCGCTCCACCAAGGAAATGGAGAAGCTCCACCAGCGTTTCGTCGACGGTTGCCGCACCACCAGCGGCTTGCCCGAGGCCGATGCCGAGGAGCTCTTCCGCCAGCTCGCCGCCTTCGCGAGTTTCGGCTTCGCCAAGAGCCACGCCGCGGCCTTCGCCCGCACGGCCTACGAGTCGTCGTTTCTCAAGCTCTTCTACCAGGCCCAGTTCACAGTCGGGCTGATCAACGCTCAACCGATGGGCTTCTACCCGGTGGAAGTGCTGATCAACGACGCCAAGCGCCACGGCGTCGCGGTTCTGCCGGTGGACATCAATATCTCCACGTACAAGACGGCGACGGAGTGGGTGGGGTGGGCGGGCGACGGCGATGGCGACGGCGGGATCCGGCCGCGCTTCGAGCGCCCGGTCGCGATCCAGTCTTCCGGCTGCATCCTTCCTTCGGCGGTGTCCCGGCAGCGCTGGACTCCCGAGTCCGCCACTGGATATGGCATTCGTCTGGGCCTGGCGCTGGTGAAGGGAGTCGGCGAGCAGCATGCCGAGCGCTTGGACGCCGAATTGGCCCGCGGCCCGTACGAGACGCTGGCGGACGTCGTGGCCCGGACGGATTTGCCAGAGGAAGTCATCGAACGGCTGATTCGCGCCGGTGCGCTGGACTCGCTCGGCCGGCCGCGGCGCGAACTGTTGTGGCAGTTGCGCGAGGTGATGGGCGCGACGCGGGGTTCGAAGGCGGGCGGTCGAACGGCGGGCGGCCGAACCGGCGGGCGAACGGAGAACTGGGGGCCAACGGACGGCCGGAGCCAGGCGGGCGGATGGAGCGCGGCCCCTGGCGGCCGAGGCAGGCCTGGCGAACGAGCAGGAGGCGCCGGCGATGTCGCCGGCGCGCGAACGAGCGGATCTACTCGCTCCGCCTGGACGGGCCGGGCCGCCGGCAGAACCGCGGACCTACGACTGCCGCCCACGCCAGCGCCGGAACTCCCAGCCCTGACCGAGCAGGAACGGCTCGGCGACTCCTATGCCGTCCTTTCGCTCGATGCCAACCGCCAGGTGATATCGCTATTCCGCCCCGCGCTGGACCGGCTGGGCGCCGTGACCAATGCCTCGCTGGCGGATCGCGGCCCCGGTCCGGTCCGGCTGGGCGGCCTGGTGGTCACCCGCCAGCACCCGATGACGGCCAAGGGCACCGTCTTCCTGGCCCTGGAAGACGAGACGGGCATGGTCAACGTCACTCTCTGGCCGGACGCGTGGGCGCGGCTCCGGGGCGTTGTACGGCGCCACGCGCTGCTCTACGTGGACGGCATGTTGCAGCGCGAGGGCAATGTCGTGAACGTGGTGGCGCGCGAGATCAGGCCACTCCCCGAGGTGGCGGAGAGGGTCGGTGGCGAGCGACGGACCAGGAGGTCGGTCGCTTTGGCGACCGGCCAGGAGGTCGGTCGGCTCCGGGCTTGAAGGCGTGCGATCACTCGGCTACAGCGGCATGCGCCGGGGCTGAGCAGCCGCACGCAGCGGCAAACGGCAATCGGTGAGCGGCGACGGCCGCCCGCCTGAACTACTTTCGGGCGGTTGCCGGTCGGCGTCGCTGCGCGGGTCGCGAGCCACCCGACTTGGAGGGCGGCTTGCGCGGCCCGGAGGTCAGGGAGAGGAACCGCTTGTACCAGCCGGACAGGCCGCCGATGAGGGCGCCGAGAATGAGTGACTGGAGAAGCGCGAACAACCCGACGGTGAGTGCATCTGCAACAGCAGTCGTCCCGCCGCCGGTCGTGGTCGACCCGGACGGGCTGGCGCCCGGCGAGGCGGACGCGCCGGGCGCAGCCGTGGCGCTCGGGGTGGCAGTCGGGGCGACGGAGGCGCTCGATCCGGCCGAAGCGGTCGACTCGGGCGTCGCCGTCACGGCGAGCGTCGGCGTCGATGTCTCAAGGATGCTCGATGAGGCCGACGCCTCCGCGACGAGGCTGGTCGCCGGCGACGTGGAAAGCGATGGGGTGGGCGTAGTGCCGGCCCCGGTGGTCATCAGCGCGTTCCCGCCCAGGAACACCAGGAAGACCAATGTTGAGGTAGCGATGAACGCAGCAATGAGGCCGGCCAGCCATGTGGCGCGCGGTGCCAGGAAGCCGGCGAGCATTGCCGGCACGAGTGGCGGCCAGAAGATGAACTGGACCAGTGTCTGCTGAGTTGTGTCGTTGCGGTAGTTGCTCAGCTGCGGCGCCATGAAGGCGGCGATGGCGACGCACATAGCCAGGACCGGCCAGATCGCGTGCGTCTTGGTGATCAGCTTGGGCGCGTACTTGATGTCGCTGATGTAGGTCGGCGTGTGGTACGCGGCCTTGGCGGCCTGAAGCATGCCCATGCGGGCGCCCGGCTGGAGCTGCGCGGTGTCTTGCAGCACTCGGCGCGCAGGCTTTCGGCCCGATCCGGCCGAGCCATCCGAACCCTCGTCCTCTGCGATCCCGGCCTGTGCCTGTGCCTCAACGTAGGCGCGGTACTTGCGGCGCGCCTCAGCTCGATCAGTCCTCTTGGCGCGGGCCACATCGTCTCCTAGGGTCGAGTGAACGGTTGGGTTGCTTTGAATCCGCAGGCGATCCGGTGCGGGACCTCCGCGGTCGAAATGGTAGTCGATGCCGGGGCAGGTCACAGGTTGCGACCGGGGCCGATAAGCGACGAATAAGCCGCAGGTAAGCGCCGGGGCGTACAAAGGCGTCGATCACTCCCGCCGGAGAGGCCACCTGAGGTGCTGAATGCCTGCTCCACGCGGGGTTTTCGCCCTGCTTTCCTGTCTGCTGATAACCGTTGCCGCGGGGTCTGCCGGAACGCCGGCCGGACTCGGCACGCCAAGCGTGGCCTGGCCGCCTTCCGGCGGTCTGTTGCTCGCAGAAGTGATGACGGGAGGCGCGTCGGCTTCGGATGAGTACGTTGAAATCGCTAACGCAGGCTCGGCGGCCGCGGATCTTGGCGGCTGCGAGCTCGTGTATGTGACTGCCTCCGGCTCGACGATCACGCGCAAGGCGGCATTCACCGCGCCCCTGCTGCTTGTGCCGGGGCAGCACCTGCTCGTGGCCAATTCGGCCGGAATTTACGGGCCGCTCGCGGACGCCACGTACACGGGCGGGCTGGCCGCGGATGGGGGAGCGGTCGTGCTTCGCAAAACGGACGGGACGGTCATCGATGCGGTGGGATGGGGCACAGCCGTCAACTCTTACGTCGAGGGGGCGGTCGCCCCGGCCCCGCCGGCCAGGTCCAGCATCGAGCGAAGGCCCGGCGGTTCGGGCGGCAACCTTGTGGACACCAATGACAACGGGTCGGATTTCCTGATCCAGCCCAACCCGGTGCCGCAGTCGCTGGCATCGCGTCCCGTGCCGGGAGCGTCGGATGCTCCTTCCGCATCTCCATCGGATACTCCAACGGCGTCGACGCCAACCGAATTGGCCAGCCCTATCGCACCGTTGCCCAGTCCGAGCGCTACGCCCTCTGGTAGCGCCACTCCGGCCGCCAGCCTGGCCTCATCGCCCACTTCTACCCAGACGGAAGCGCCTGCGCCGACGGGCGCGACCGAAACCGAGACGCCGACTGCCCAGCCGACGGGCCCCGCCGAGACGGAAACCCCCACCGCCACTCCAACCGACACGGCCGGCTCGACCGCGACTGCGACCGACACCGGCGCCCCCACGGCTGCCCCCACCGCGACTGCGACTCCCACGCCTACCCCGTCGCCGCGTTCCTCAGCCGCGCCATCGTCGCCGGCCACTCCCGGCCCAACCCCAAGGCTATCGCCGACGCCCGCCCCGACT
>DASVKT010000186.1:0-9668 GCA_036385235.1 Candidatus Limnocylindrales bacterium
CGGTGGCGGCTTCCGGCTCGACGGCTTCCGGCTCGACGGCTTCCGGCTCGACGGCTTCCGGCTCGACGGCTTCCGGCTCGACGGCTTCCGGCTCGACGTAGGCCCCGGGCTCGACGGCTTCCGGCTCGACGTAGGCCCCGGGCTCGCTCGCCTCGTCGACCGGCTCGTAATCGATGCCGGCAGGTTCGCTGAACGGGTTCTGGAACTGAGGCCGATCACCACCGCGCTGGCTCGAAGCTTCGTAGAGAAGGATCGACCCGGCGACTGCGGCGTTCAGCGAAGAGATGCGACCGCGCATCGGGATTCGGACTACGTTGTCGCAGCGGCGCCGAACAGCCGGCCCGAGGCCCTGCCCTTCGCTGCCGACCACAACAACAACCGGGCCACGGAGATCGGCCTGACGTGCCGTGAGCGGCGCGTCGGCGTCCGTGCCGATTACCCGCAGGCCACGCACGTGGAGGTCCGTCAGGGCCTCCGCGAGATCCTCGACCGGCACGAGGAGAAGATGCTCCACTGCACCGGCGGAGGACTTCACCGCGGCCGCCGAGAGCGGCGCTGAGCGGCGGACGGGGTAGATGACCCCGTGCACGCCCGATGCCTCGGCCGTGCGCAGGAGAGACCCGAAGTTCTGCGGATCCTCCAGCGAATCCAGGACCAGAACGAAGGGGGCCTCCTTGCGCTCGATCGCGCGGGCCAGGATGTCGTCCAAGCCGGCGAACTGGCGCTTGTCGGTCACGAGGGCGATCCCCTGGTGACCGTCGAAGCCCGCAAGAGAGGTCAGGGTGCCGCCCTCAACCTCAACGATTGGGATGCGCAGATTCGTCGCGTGAAGGACCAGCTTCTCGAGCGCCTGGCGGCGCTGCGGAACGACCAGCAGGCGAATTGCCTTGCGACGGGCGATGAACGCTTCTTCCACCGGATGGCGGCCTGCCACGAGCTCCTCGTCCTCGCCCAGGAGTCCGGCCGGAGGCGGCGAGGCGGGCTGCCTCTGCCAGGGGGCACCGGCCGGAGCTCCGGCTCCGAACGGACGCCGGTCGTTGAAGCCACCTGACCGGGCTCGAAAGTCCGGCCGGAACGGCGGGCGTGCAGGGCGCTGAGGCCGTTCGAACGGCTGACCGACGGGCTGCGACGGGCCGGCTTCAGCCGACTCGGGGGCCTCGAGTGCGGCGGCGTTCTCTGCATCACGAACTGGAGGCATCGGCGCCTCGACGTCCATGTCCGTGCGATCCTCTGGCTCCTGCCAGGGCGCCGGACTCGGCAAGTTCACGGGGCGATCGGCACCAAAGCCGAAGCCGGCGCGACGCGGTCCCGGGCGAGGGCCGTTGCCGAAGCCGGGCCGGCCTGCCGGAGGTCCACTTCGACGCGGGCCGGAGAAGCCACCCGGCCGCGCGAACGGGCGCGGGGCGGGTCTGAAGTCGCCACTTGTCTCGCGAGGAAGGGGGCTGTCCTGTTCGGGCGGCCGTCCCTCCCCTACTCCGGGTCCTTCACCGAACGGGCGCCGCGGCGCAAAACCGGGGCGCGGGCCGTAGCCAGGGCGAGGGCCGGCGAAGCCGCCGGGGCGAGGGCCGCCCGGGCCGGGCCGGAAGCCGCCGGGGCCGCTCCGAGGTCGGGGCGGAGGTGGGGTCCAGGCGCTATCCGGCTGCCAGTCACGCCGCGGGGGCTGAGGAGCGCCGCCCTGACCTTCTCCGGCTCCACCACCGAAGTTGGAACGGGGCGCATCGAACCTGGGGCCGTCCTGGCGCGGGCCGTCCTGCCTGAAGCCGCCCGGGCGAGGGGCCTCCTGGCGCGGGCCTTCGGGGCGGAAACCGCCCGGCCGCGGGCCATTGGCCCTGAAGCCACCCGGCCGCGGTGAGCCGTACCCGGAGCCGCTCGGACGGCTGGGGCCGCCGAAGCCGCCGGGGCCACTCGGGCGCGGCCCAAACGACCGCTGGCCGCCGGGGCCGCCGAAACCGCTCGGCCGGCCTGGGCCGCCGGGGCCACTCGGGCGCGGCCCAAACGACCGCTGGCCGCCGGGGCCGCGATACGGTGCGGGGCCATCTGAACGCGGGCCGTCGAAGCGTGGTCCGTCTGATCGGGGTCCGTCGAATCGCGGGCCGTCCGGGCGCGGGCCCTGGAAGCGATCTCCGTCCGGTCTGGGTCGCTGGCCACCGGGCCTGTGCCCGAAGCTGTGATCCCCTGGCTTGTGTCGATTGTCAGGCAAGGTACTTTCCGTTTCGACTGGTTCCGGCGCCGCTGGGGCGCCGGATGTTTCGGCCGCGCGAGGTCGCGGCGCGGCTTACTCGGCGCGGCGCCAGCGTTGGCCGTCGCGCGTGTCTTCTACCTGGATGCCGCGTCCGGCAAGTTCGTTCCTAAGGCGGTCCGAGCCCGCCCAATCCTTTCCGGCTCGGGCTGCCGCCCGGTCGTCGAGGAGTCGCTGCAGATCCGGTTCAAGAGTGTCTTCGGCCGCCGGCGCTATCGCCAGCACCCGATCGAGATCGCGAATGAAATCGACCGCTCGCCCTGCGTCCGTCGTCGAAAGCGATCTGGCGTCGATGCGCCGGTTGAGCTCCCGGACCAGCTCGAAGAGCGCGGCCAAGGCCGGCGAGATATTGAGGTCGTCGTCCATCGCGGCCTCAAAGGTGGCGCGCGTTCCGTCCAGGAGGCCCGGCAGCGTGGCGTCGTCAGTGGCATCCGAGCGGTACGCTCCCAGGGCCGACAGCAACGCATCCAGCCGATCCACGGCAGAGCCGGCCGACAGCAGCGAATCCTCGCCGAATGACAGAGCCATCCGGTAGTGGGCCGAAATCAAGGCCAGGCGCAGCGCCCGCGCTGAGACCCCGCGCCCCAGGACATCGCCGACGCGCGAGATGTTCCCGGTTGACTTGGCCATTTTCTGGCCGCCCATCTGAAGGTGCGCGCAGTGAAGCCAGTACGCGACAAAGGTCTTGCCAGTGGCCGCCTCGCTCTGGGCGATCTCGTCCTGATGATGCGGGAAGACCAGGTCCACGCCGCCGGTGTGGATGTCGAACGACTGGCCGAGGTATTCCATGCTCATGGCCGAGCATTCGATATGCCAGCCCGGCCGCCCGGGGCCTACGGCCGTGTCCCAGCTGGGCTCGCCTTCCTTGGGACCCTTCCAGAGCGCGAAATCACGCACGTCGTCTTTGCCATATTCGTCCGCCTCGACGCGCTCACCGACTCTCATCCCTTCGGGATCAAGCCGGGCCAGCTTGCCGTACGCGGGCCAGCTCGCAATACGAAAAAAGATGGAACCGTCGTCGGTCCTATACGCGTGCCCGTTCTCAAGCAGCGTGGCGATCAGGGCCACCATCTGCGGGATGTGCTCGGTTGCTCGAGGCATCACGTCCGGAGTGGTCATGCCCATCGTGGCGACGTCCGCCAGAAAGAGCTTGACGTAGCGATCCGAGATCTCGCCGATGGAGACTCCGTCCGCGCGGGCGGCCTTGATGATTTTGTCGTCGACATCCGTGAGGTTCATGACCCACGTCACCCGCATGCCTTTGTAGCGCAGGTACCGGATCAGAAGATCTGCGAACAGGAAGGAGCGGAAGTTGCCGACGTGAGCCGGGCCGTAGACGGTGGGTCCGCAGCTGTAGATGCGGGCGTGGCCGGGCTCTAGAGTCACAAATTCGCGGCTTGCGCCGGCCATGGTGTCGAATAGCTGCAGGCTCATACCTCTCCCACGTCCGTCCCGGGGGTAGCGCCGGAGAACGGCACCAACCAGGCAATTGCGCTGGCCGAAATGGATCTCCCTGCGCCTTCGGGTCCGTCCAGATTGCCAGTGGATGCCTTCACGTTGACGGCCGAGGCCGGCACGCCGATCGCCGCTGCGATCGCCTCCCCCATCGACGGCAGCAGGGCCGCCAGCTTCGGGCGCGAGGCGACAATGGTCAGATCCACGTTCCCGGTCGTCCAGCCGGCCGCACGCACCTTCTCTGCGACGCTGGACAGGAGGACACTGCTGTCGATACCTAGCGGCGTCCGCGAGTCGGCGGGGAAGATGCGGCCGAGATCACCGAGGCCGGCGGCCCCGAGCAACGCGTCCGCGACTGCATGGAGGGCGGCGTCGCCGTCGGAGTGGCCGGCCAGGCGGGGCGCGCCTTCGATCTGGATGCCGCCGAGTGCGAGTGGCCCGCCGGGCCCGAACGGATGCGAGTCCATCCCCAGCCCAATGCGGCCGGAGGCGGGCGCGGAGGGACGGCCGGGTACAAGCCCGCCGTCGAGCATCGCTCGCGCACGCTGGAGATCGATGGGGACCGTCACTTTGAGATTGCTCGCTTCACCGCTGATCGTATGAACCGGGATTCTACAGGCCTCAAGCAGAGAGGCCTCATCCGTCCAGATTTCGTCGCCGTCGGGCGGGTACTTGGCGTAGGCCTGCATGAGCAGACTCCGGAGCACGCCCTGCGGGGTCTGGGCGGCCACGACGTCTGTGCGGTCCACTGTGGCGGCGATCAAATCGCCGTCGAGGCGCTTGAGGGTTTCGGCCACGGGCAGGACCGGGATCGCGGCGCCGTGCTTCCAGGTGGCTTCAGCAACCGCCCTGATCAGGGCCGGGCTCACGAGCGGCCGGGCCGCATCGTGGACGAGTATCACTGAGTCCGGTCGGTCGGTGGCCTGGACGGCGGTCCGAGCGTCTACCGCAAGCCCGGCTTCGGCGGCCGACTCAGGTTCGGTCTCGTCGTCCCCCTCGTCCTCATCGTTCTCCGCCTCGGCGGCCGCAGCTTCGGCCAGAGCGACCACGCCGGCAGCAACGGAGTCCTGGCGTCTCTCGCCTCCTGCCACCACGGCAACTACCGCGTCGGGCAGCCAGGGTTCAGAGGCAACCTCCACCAGGCGCGCCAGGGATGTGGCGATAACGATCCGCTCAACCCCGGCCGCGGCCAGAGCCTCGACGGACCATTGCAAGATAGTCCGGCCGTCCAGCTCGGCAGTGAGCTTGTCCAAGCCGCCCATGCGGCGACTTGACCCGGCGGCGACTACGACCGCTTCGATCGTCCCTTTCGTCGCCTCGCTCACTCCTGATGAGCCTGCGCGAACACCATCCGCCCCATCACCGTCTGGAGAACGCGAGTCACCGCAACGTCCAGTTCATGGCCCACGAGGCGCGCCCCGCCCTCAATGACGATCATCGTGCCGTCGTCCAGGTACCCGACCCCCTGGCCGGCTTCCTTGCCCTCGGTGAGGACCCTGATGCGCAGCGTGTCTCCCGGAAGCAGCGCCGGCTTCAGGGCATTTGCGAGGGAGTTGATGTTGAGAACGCGGATCGACTGAAGGTCCGCGACGCGATTGAGATTGAAGTCGTTGGTCAGGATGGCCGCCCCTCGCGCCCTAGCCAGCGCGACGAGTTTCGCGTCCACTTCGCCGACCTCTGTGGGATCGTCATCCACGATGTCCACCGGAGTTGGTCCATCCTTCTGGAGCCTGGCCAGGATCTCCAGCCCGCGTCGGCCTCGACCCCGCCGCTGGGCGTCTGAGCTGTCCGCGATCCGCTGCAGCTCGTCCAGCACGAAGTGCGGGATCACGAGGCGGTGATACAGGAACCCAGAGTCCACGATGTCCGCGATGCGACCGTCGATGATGGCACTGGTGTCGACGATGACCTGCGTCTCGCCGCCTCGTACCGGCTCGGTCTTGCGGTCTTTCGGCCGCACGAGGCCCGTAGCAGTCGCGGCAGCAACCAGGTCCTCACGTTTGGCGACGGTAAGGCCGAGCATCCCCAGCCCGAATGCCACCGAAACGCCGAGCGGCAGATAGCGTCCAAAGGGTTCAGGCAGAACGGAAAGCGGCAGGCCCAGCAAGAGCGCGATCAGAAGTCCGATCAAGAGACCGGCGATGGCCGCCACGAACTCCGCGGTGGACATGGCCTGAACGGCCTGGATGAGCTTCCCGGCAGGAACCACGGTGAGGTACGGCAGCAGCAGAAGGCCGACCGATGTCCAGGCCGCGACCCAAATGAGAATCAACAGAACCGGCGCCGCGGTCCTATCAAAGGACGGCTGCGCCGAGAGAACGAACCCCAAGCCGATCAAAGCGCCGAACGCAGCGCCGATCAGCCGAATGATGCGGATCAAGATTTCACGCCTTGCGACGATGCGCTATGAATGAATGAAGGATGAAGTCGCGTCGTCCGGTTCAGCCTAGCATCGCGCCCGGCCGCTCGCCAGACACCGGTGGCACGATGTTACCTGCGGGCGCGCTCTACGACTCGGGGCGACCCCGTTGACTCGGCGCCACCGCGCGTCCTGACTGGTCCAGACCGGCCCGGACCTGATCCACGACGGAGGCGGGGGCCGCGCCCGTCGATTGACCCGTCCCGACGGCGTGAAGAATGGCCTGTCTGATGTTCGGAACCGCGATTACATTCATGCCGCCAACCTGCGGCAGATCGCCGCGCCGCGACTCGGGAGCAACCGCCGTGCGAAAGCCGAGCCGGGCCGCTTCGCGAAGGCGACGCTCCAAGCCGGGCACGGGACGAAGCTCACCGAGCAACCCCACTTCGCCGATCGCCACGAGATCCGGGGCCACCGGTTTGTCGCGCAGCGATGAGGCCAGGGCCAGGCACAGCGGCAGGTCCAGGCCGGGATCATCGAGCTCCAGGCCACCGGCCAGGTTGGCGTAGACATCGTGGCTACCCAGCCCCACTCCGGCCCGGCGCCCCAAAACCGCGACGAGCAAGGCCAGCCGGTTCGAGTCGATGCCGGACGAAGTGCGCCTGGGGCTGCCGTAGCCGCCCGGTGCCACGAGCGCCTGCACTTCAACGAGGATGGGCCGCGTACCTTCGAGAGTCGCCCCGACCACGCTGCCGGGGGCGTGCTCGCCGCTGGAAGCCAAGAATGCCCGCCCCGGATCGGAGACCTCCGCCAGCCCGCGCTCCGCCATCTCGAAAACGCCGACTTCCTCGGTGGATCCGAAGCGGTTCTTGGTAGCACGCAGCAGCCTGAGCGTGGCCGTGCGGTCGCCTTCCAGGTTGAGGACCGCGTCGACAAGGTGCTCCAGGGTTTTGGGTCCGGCGAGCGCCCCGTCCTTGGTGACATGTCCTACGAGGATTACAGCGATGTTCTCGCCCTTGGCCATCTCCATCAGGCGCTGGGCGCATTCTCTGACTTGGCCGACGCTGCCAGCCGGTCCATCCAGTTCGTCGATGGTCATGGTCTGGATAGAGTCCACGATCAGAGCGACAGGGCGCATCTCGCGAGTCAGCTCGATGATCCGGCCGACCTCGCTCTCGGCGACGACGGAGATGCGGTCCGCGGCCTGGCCCTCCAGCAGTCCGAGCCGGCTGGCCCGCAACCTCACCTGCCCGGCCGACTCCTCGCCCGTTGCGTAGAGGATCTCGCCGCCCGCGCCGCCGCCTGTGGCACCCCCGGATACGCCCACCGCCAAACCCGCAGCCGCCTGTAGCAGCAATGTGGACTTGCCGATCCCCGGTTCTCCGCCGAGCAGCACCGCAGACCCGGGCACAAGCCCGCCGCCGAGGACTCGGTCTATCTCACCGATGCCCGTGGAAATTCGGACCGGCTCCGCCTCGCGCAGGCCGTTCAGGGATTGCGGTGCGCCGGCCCTGCCGCTCGCCGCGGACCCCGCGCCCATTCGGCGCGCCTTCTCCGGCTCGCGCACAACGGTTTCAACCAGCGTATTCCACCCGCCGCATGTCCGGCACTGGCCTTCCCACTTGAGATGGGCAGCACCGCACGTCTGACAGATGTAGCGGCTTTGCTGGCGGGCCACCCCTCAGTGTCTGCTAGCGCGCAGCTTCGACGGGTTGCTTATCTTCGACCGGGGCGATCACCGGGTGGATGTCCAGACCCGCCTCGGGGCCCTTGTCCACCAGGATCGTCGTGCCGCGGCTGAGCTTCCCAAGCAGTAGCTGCTCGGCCAGAACATCTTCGATCATGTTCTGAATGACGCGGCGAAGTGGCCGCGCGCCGTAGGCAACGTCGTAGCCCATCTTGATGACGTGATCCTTGGCCGCCTGGGTGACTTCCAGGACCATGCCCTGGGCCTTGAGGCGGTCTCGGACGCGAGCCAGCATCAGGTCCACGATCTTCGTGATCTCTTCAACAGTCAGAGACCGGAAGACGACCGTGGCATCGATGCGGTTGAGGAACTCAGGCCTGAATGTGGCCTTGAGCTCCTTGTCCACCTTCTCGCGCATTAGCTCGTGAGAGGCGGTCGCGCGCGACTCGTCCGTGTCGCCCTGCTGGCGGAACCCGAGCGAGGAGTTGGTCTGGAGCTGCCTGGCGCCGAGGTTGGAGGTCATGATGATGATGCAGTTGCGGAAGTCCACACGGCGGCCCTTCGCGTCGGAAAGGTGCCCGTCCTCCAGGATCTGCAGCAGCATGTTGAAGACTTCCGGATGGGCCTTCTCGATCTCGTCGAGGAGGACCACCGCGTAGCTCTTGCGCCGCACAGCCTCGGTCAGCTGGCCGCCCTCGTCGAAACCGACATATCCGGGGGGCGCACCGACCAGTCTGCTGACGTTGTGGCGTTCCATGAACTCGCTCATGTCGATCTTGATGAGCGCGTCCTCAGAGCCGAACATGAATTCCGCGAGAGCCTTGGCCAGCTCGGTCTTGCCGACGCCGGTAGGGCCGAGGAAGACGAACGAGCCGATCGGCCGCTTGGGATCCTTCAGGCCTGCACGAGCGCGCCGGACCGCCTTGGAGACGATCGAGATGGCTTCCTGCTGGCCGATGACCCGCTTGTGCAGATCGTCTTCCATGTGGAGGAGGCGCTCGGACTCTTCCTGGGCGATTCGGGTGACCGGGATGCCGGTCCACATCGCGACGACGTGGGCGATCTCTTCCTCGTCCACCTTGGGCTGCTCATTGGAAATTGAAGCCTGCCAATCGGCGCGCAGGTCGTCCGCCTTCTGGCGAGCGGTAGCTTCCGACTCGCGCAGAGTCGCGGCCTCCTCATACTCCTGCGCGTTGATCGCGGCGTCCTTTTCACGCGAGATCCGATCCACTTCCTTCTGCGCCTCGCGCAGAGCCGGCGGGGCGGAGGCGTAACGCAGGCGGACGCGGCTGGCGGCTTCGTCGATCAGGTCGATCGCCTTGTCCGGCAGATGGCGGTCCGTGATGTATCTCGTCGAGAGGTCTACAGCGGCCTTGACGGCCTCGTCCGTGATCGTGACCTTGTGGTGCTGCTCGTAGCGCTCGCGGATGCCCATCAGGATGGCGACGCTCTGCTCAATCGTGGGCTCTTCGACCATAACCGGCTGGAAGCGGCGCTCGAGGGCGGCGTCACGCTCGATGTACTTGCGGTACTCGTCCAGCGTGGTGGCGCCGATGCACTGCAACTCACCGCGCGCAAGCGGCGGCTTGAGGATGTTGGCCGCATCGATCGCGCCTTCGGCGGCGCCCGCTCCGACGAGGGTGTGCAGCTCATCGATGAAGAGGACCGCGTCATTTGTGCTGCGTAGCTCTTCGATGATCTTCTTGAGTCGCTCCTCGAACTCGCCGCGGTACTTGGTGCCGGCGACGAGCGAGCCGATGTCCAGCGTCAAGACGCGCTTGTTCATGAGGGTTTCCGGAACGTCGCCGGCGACGATGCGGTGGGCTAGGCCCTCCGCGATGGCCGTCTTGCCCACGCCGGGCTCGCCGATGAGGGCGGGATTGTTCTTGGTGCGGCGGCTCAGGATCTGGATGACCCGCTCGATTTCC
>DASVKT010000187.1:0-4263 GCA_036385235.1 Candidatus Limnocylindrales bacterium
GCGCTCAACGTCGCCGAGGCTCTCCCGAGGATGAGCTCACTCGCCGCCATCCAGGCGTACCGCCTCGGGTTTGCCCGCGCGTCGTTCTACAACGTCGGCCTGTTCGCGGCTGTAATCGCCGTCACCGTTCCGCTCGTATTGGCCGCCCTGGCCGCGCGCCGCTCTTCAGGCCTGCCTAGATGGGCCGCCGTCCTGATGGTCGTAGCTCTCGCCCTGGGCCTGGGCGGCCTCTTCTTCTCTCTCTCCAAGAGCGCCTGGATCGCGACCGGCAGTGGGACGATCTTGTTGCTGCTGTTCGTCATACACAGCTGGCGCCGCCGGCTGGCTCTGATCGTCGCCAGCGTGGCCATTTCGACGCTGTTCATCCCTTGGCCCGCGCTCGTCCTGCAGGTTTCTCCGAACCTCGACAGAGGGTACCGGACCGTCATGGTTGCGCTGGTCGGCGAGAGCAGGTTCGATTCCTGGAACCCTGCCACGATCGCCGGCCGCGGTTCTCTCTCGGAGCGCTTCTACGCCGCCGACGCGGCCGTCCTGATGTCCCTGGCCAATCCGGTTCTAGGCGTGGGTCTGGATCAGTTTGGGGTGAACTATCTGAACCCGGTCTACCGACCCGCCCAGGCGCACGACTACGTCGACCACGCTCACTCCCTATTTCCGGAAATCGGTGCGGAGTTGGGGCTGCCCGCTGCCTTACTCATCTTCGTGATCTATGCGGCAGCCCTGTGGGCCATGTGGCGGGTCTATCGGGGCGCCCGGGAGCGGCTCACGCGCATCCTGGCGGCAGGCTTTTTCGCCTCGATGGTCTCCTGGCTGGTCGTGGCCACGGCCTTCGGATGCGACATCTACCGCCCCAACCGCGATCTATCGTCGGACGTCGTGGTTGCGGCCGTGGTCGTCGGCGCGGCACTGGCGCTGGCTCGGGCTGTCCACTCCGAGCGATCCCGGGGTCCCCAAGAGACGACCACGGGCGGCTCCGCTTAGCGCCGACGCCGCCGGTTCCAGATCCCGGACCCGGCGATGGCCGCCCCAACCAGAGCGCCCAGGGCCAACCCGCGGGCAAAGGCCAGCAAACGCGGATCGGTGGCGCTTTCGGGCGTTCGTCGCCGAACGATGAATCGTCGCAGCTCGCCGATCACGGTCGCAACCGTCGCTCGACCGGGCCCAGGATCGACAGCACTGCCACGAAAGCTATTCCCGCCCACGCGACCAGCGAGGCGGAGATGACGTGGAAGTCGCCGATGCGGATTGGGTCCATTCCGGTCCGGCCCCCGAGCGCGTCTCCGGCCCAGGCCCCAAGCGCCGCGGCGACGAAGACGATGGCTATCCGTACGCCCGCCCTGGCCCGCAGGAAAACGAACAAGGCGGTGTGAAAGCCGCCGATCAGAAGCGCTAGCACGGGTGCTGGGCCGATTACCACGTGCGGAGTATAGGAGAGGTTCAGCCGGCCACGGGGCGATCCGATCGGGTGATTCGCCCCCCGCCGACCACCGCGTCGCCCTGATAGAAGACCGCGGCCTGGCCCGGGGCCGCCGCCCACACGGCCTCATCCGTCGCAACGACCCAGCTACCGCCCTCGCCGGGGCGGGCGACGGCTGCGGCGGTTCGCCCGCCGTGTCGTATCTGAACCTGGGCTCGGAAGGAGCCTTCGGGGTCTCCGTCCACAGCCGAGGGAGATCCGCCGCCAACGAAGCTCATCTGCTCGACTCCGAAGGTGCGGGTCAGCAGATCCTCCCGACGGCCAAGGCGGATCCGGTTTGCCTCCGCGTCGATCTGAAGGACGTATCGCACCTCGCCCAGGGCGACTCCAACACCATGGCGCTGGCCAACGGTGTAGCCCGCCGCTCCGAAATGCTCGCCGACCTCCGTGCCATCGACGTCCACGATGGGCCCGGGTTCCGGTCGCCACCCGGCTCGGTCGCGCAGGACCTCGCGATAGTCGCCACGCGGCACGAAACAGATCTCCTGGCTGTCCGGCTTGTTCGCCGTCGTCAGGCCGAGCGAGCGCGCGACGTCTCGGACCTCCGGCTTGGTGAGCTCTCCCAGCGGAAAGCGCGTGTGTGCCAGCTCCTCCTGGCCGAGGCCGTACAGGAAGTAGCTCTGGTCCTTCTTTGGGTCGAGCCCACGCAGGAGCCGGTGGCCTTCCGGCCCCTCCGTTATGCGGGCGTAATGACCTGTGGCCACCGCATCGCAGTCGTACATGAAGCGGGCCCGCCCCAGAAGCGCACCGAATTTGACGACGTTGTTGCAGTCAACGCACGGGCTGGGCGTCCGACCCTCCAGATAGGACCGCAGAAAAGGCTGGAGGACGCCCTCATCGAACTCGCGCTCCAGATTGAAGATGTAGAAGGGAATGTCGAGCTGGGCCGCGACCCTCCGGGCATCGTCCGCAGCATCAAGCGAGCAGCAGCTGCGCTTGAACTCCGAGTGCGAGTCGGCCACGTCACTGAGCCGCATCCATACGCCGATCGCCTCGTCGCCGGCGGCCTTCACGAGGGCCGCAGCTACCGACGAATCCACGCCGCCGGACATCGCAACGAGAACCCGTGTCACTCGACGGCCGCCCCCATATCCGCGCCGCGGTCCGGCTCGGGCGACTTGGTCGCGGCCAGTACCAGTTCCTTGGTCCGGAGCTTCGCCGCCGCCTCGCGTTGCACGGCGATCGTTCGGACGATCAATGCCGCGGCCTCTTCGATCTCGTCGGACGTGGTCGTACGGCCCAGCGAGAAGCGGAGCGCACCCCGCGCCTCGTCCTCCGGGTAGCCCATGGCGGTGAGAACGTGGCTTACCTCCGTGGAACCGGTGACGCACGCCGAACCCGTCGAGCACGCCAGCCCCGCGAGATCCAGGGACGTCGTCACGGCCGCGCCGTCGAGGCCGCGTGCCAGGAAGGACGCCAGGCCCGGCAGGCGCTCGTTGACATGGCCTGTCTCCTCGACGTCGGGAAGCGGGCGGAGCGCGGCAGCCAGTCTGTCGCGCAGTTCCGCGAGTCTGCCGACGGTTAGGGGCTGCTCGGCCACCGCCAACTCCAGCGCAACCGCCATCCCGACGGCACCCGCTACATTCTCCGTTCCGGCGCGGCGATAGCGCTCCTGCGCCCCGCCCTGCTCCTGGGCCAGGATGTTGGTGCCGTGGCGCACGTAGAGAGCGCCCGTCCCTTTCGGTCCCTCGAACTTGTGAGCGGCGACGGAGAGAAGATCAACGCCCAGCACCGCGACGTCGATCGGAAGGTACGGAGCGGCCTGCACTGCGTCGGTGTGAACGAGGACGCCCTTGTGACGATGCACCAGCTCGGCTATCTCCGCGACGGGCTGGATCGTGCCGACCTCGTTGTTGGCGAGCATGACGCTGACCAGGATCGTCTTGGGCGTAATCGCCGCCTCGATATCGTCGGGGTCGACCCGTCCATAGCGATCGACAGGCACTTCGACGATCTCGAATCCGAACTTCTCCAGGTACCGAACGGCGTGACCGACGGAGTGGTGCTCGACGGCGGTGGTGATGATCCGGTGACCACGTGCTTTGGCTGCCCAGGCGGAGCCCTTGAGAGCCAGGTTGTTGGCCTCAGTGCCGCCGGCGGTAAAGACGATCTCGCGCGGCTCGGCTCCGATGGCGCGTGCCACTCGCTCGTGAGCCTCGTCGAGCCCGGCGCGGGCCCGACGACCGGGGCCGTGCAGAGACGAGGGATTGCCGAACTCCCCTGTCAGGAACGGCAGCATGGCTTCGAGGACCTCGTGCCGCAGCGGGGTGGTGGCGGCATGGTCCAAGTAGATCGGCATTGCGTCGATTGTACGCCCGAGGCCCCAGGCGGACCCCCCGGGGGGGTCGGTGTTACGCAGCCGCGTGCCGGTTGGCGCTCCGCTCCCCGGCCGGCCAGGCCGGCTTAGCAGGCCGTGCGGGTCGTGTGCTGGCGACGCAGGGCCACCGCCGCGCCGGCCGCGGCGCCAAGGCACGCCAGAACTGGAACGCCCCATTCGGATTGGAAACCGTTGCCCGCGCTCGAGTTCCAGAACGACATCACCGGCACCGGCCCGATGTCGATCGTCAAGCGAGACACGCCGCCGAGCAGCCCGATCACGGACAGCAGCACGATCCCCAAGACAATCATCAGAAAGGCCAACACGTACCCGTACAGCGCCGACCTGGCAGCGACTATTCCCGGCCGAATCAGGTTTCTCATCCCGCCCTCCGTCATCGCGCCCGGGCACGACCCGGGCCTCCAGGACGGATCATAAACCGAAGCGGCGCCGACGCGAACCCCTCAGG
>DASVKT010000188.1:0-2949 GCA_036385235.1 Candidatus Limnocylindrales bacterium
TTGCGGCAGGCTTCGACCAGCTCCTCGTCGGAAGCCAGTCCGACCGGATCCGTGTGCTTGACGATCGTCACCGTTGGCGCAGTGAAGTCCGTGGCGATCGCATAGGCGGCGTCCAGGTCCAGCAGGTCGTTGAAGGACGGGCGGGAGCCCTGGATCTGAGTGGCATCGGCCAACGTTCCGGCCCGGTGGGTGGTCTCGCGGTAGAAGGCCGCGTGCTGCGACGGGTTCTCGCCGTATCGGAGCTCGTCCACCTTCTCCAGGACCAGAGCGAGGCGTCCGGGGAACAGCTCGCCGGCCTGGTTGGACAGATAGGCGGCGATCTCGGCGTGATAGGCGGCAACAAGGCCGTAGGCCTCGGCGGCGAGGCGCTGCCGAAGCTCGGCGGAAACGCCGCCCCGCAGCCGGATCTCGGCGATGACCTGGATGTAGCGGGCCGGGTTGGCCACGGCAGCGACGCCGGCGTAGTTGCGGGCGGCAGCGGCAAGCAGGGCTGCGCCGCCGATGTCGATCATCTCGATCGCTTCGTCGATGGGCACCAGCCGCTCGCCTACCTGCGGCGCGAAGCGGCTGACATTCACCGCGACGATGTCGATCAGCCCGATATGCTGGGCTTCCAGCTCGGCCAATTGCTCGGGCTTGTCGCGGCGGGCGAGGATGCCGGCGTAAATGGCAGGGTGGAGGGTCTTGACCTGGCCGCCGGCGATCGGCTCGGCGCCGGTCAGCTCGGAGACGGATCGGACCTCGATGCCTTCGGCGGCGAGAAGCTCGCGCGTACCTTCCGTGGCGATCACCTCTACCCCGAGGGCGATCAAATCGCGCGCGAACGGGACAATTCCCTCCCGGTTGGCGACCGAGAGCAGGGCTCGCACCTGGCGTACCTCCCAATGCCCGAACACCTGGTTCCAGGGTCCGCGGGTTGCGCCCTTTCGCGCTCCGGCGGCGGTGCGCCGGTCCCGTTCGCTACCTGATTACCAGAATGGATCGAGTATACCGTCCGATCATGGCATACTCCCCACACGCAATATCGCAGGCGCACACAGCGTTGCTGGCCGCGCGTCGTAGATGAGCGCCTATCCAGGTCATCCGACCGCTATTTGACTGAACACTCGGAGGGTCCGCGTGAACGGCCCGTGGAATCAACTCAGCACGCTGCTAATCGGCTTCAACGACACTAACTTCCACGCGATGTGGGCGCCAACGTGGATGTTTTCGCTGGCGCTTCTCTTCGTGAGCGTCATTCTCTACAACTTCCAGGGTCGGCGGCTGCACGCCTACTCGGTCTTCCTGGACCTCAATGAGTGGCTGATGTGGACCTCAGTCGGGGTCTTCTCGCTCCTCCTGATGTTCGTCATGTTCGGTTTCGACTTCATCTTCGTCCTGCCGACCATGGTCGGCGGCGCAATTCTCTTCATCTGGATCCGGTTCATCCACTTCCCGCCGCTCATCCAGGCCTACGAAGAGCGTCTTGCCCGCCAGCGCTATTTCCAGCGCTCCAAGACCTCGCATCCGTCGGAGACGATCCGGGCCAAGGCAGCAGCCAAGCCCAAGCGCCGCCGCAAGTAATCGCACGCAATCTCACGAGAGGCGGCAGTGATGTCGCCTCTCGTGTTTTAACTCGTTGTCCGTCCGGCCTCGCCGCCGGCCACCGCCACCCACTCAAACGATGGGCGACTTGTCCCAGTCGATGGCGACGTCCTGGTTCTTGTTGGCCTCATCCACAGCCACGGCCAGCTTCACTCCCGGCGCTACGGACGCGAGCTTGTCGACCGGAACGCGGTGTCCGAAGACGGCCGGGAACGGCGCCTGGCCAGCCAGACTGACCTCGACGGTGAAGAGCCACATCGGATCGTCGAGGTGCGACGCCTCGGCCGCCGGGTTGATGTCGCGGACCTTCTGGCCTAGCGGCATGGCCGTGGTGATTACGGCGGTGCCGTGCGTTCCTGTCGCCAGGAGGTGAGCCGCGCTGCCCTTGATCTGGTTGACGGTGCCGCTGCGGACACCGCCCACAAGGGTCGCGATGTCGTTGGCGGCGGGTTGGCCGTTGGCGTCGAACGCCATGTTGAAGCCGCCGGGGGCGCTCGACTGGATGCCGGTGCCGACTTCGCCGCCCATCGGTGCCTGATTGATCCGCGAGAAATCGATCGAGACTTTTTGGGGATTCGCCGGGTCGATGAGAACGCCGACTCGTGCGCCCGGCACCACCATCGGGACGAAGAGTCGCGGAACCAGGGCCTTGGTCACGACCTGGTATGGCGCACCGCCGCCGATCGGGGTCACCTGGAGCGTGAACTTGTAATCCGGCGCCTCCGGGCCGACCGACGGCATTGAGACCGTCACGCCGGTGTCCGCGATGCTCTCGATGACGGCATCACTCGGCAATCCGCCCTTGATCGGGCCGCTGGCGCCGCTGATCTTCCTGATGAGCCACGGCCCCCAGAGGAACGGCGCCGTTACGGAGAATAGGACGGTCACCACCACGAAGATGATCACCGGAATTGCGTCCGAGGAGATGAGCGGCGGCTTCTGGATCGCGTTGATAGCGGAGAGGATCGCGGCCTGGTTGTCGCCGTTGGGAGCGGACCAGTTCTCGATTTTGTTGGAACTCCAGGGAGAGCTCTGGTTGTACGTGTTCCAGGCGTCGCTGGTCGAATCGAGGTAGCCGCCGATGGTATGCCCGGAAACGGCCAGGGCGATGGCCAGGGTCTTCTTGTCGAAGGCGTTGGAGACGTCGGCGCCGTTGAAGAAGGCGTCGGTCGACGGGTCGGTGCCGCCGATTGCGATGTCCACATAGACCGTGACGCCGAGCTGATTGCCGAGACTGACCGCGGCCGTCTCGGCCTGCTGCTTGCCGTTGGAATCGAGAACGCCGGCTCCGTCGAAGATGTGCGTTCCGCTTACGAAGGCATCGACGCGGGCCAGGGTGCTAAGAATCCAGCTCTCGGTGGTAAC
>DASVKT010000189.1:0-4305 GCA_036385235.1 Candidatus Limnocylindrales bacterium
TGCGACTTGACCGTCTCGAGGCGGCACCGTCGGCGCGCTGAGCCTCTTCGGACCAGTTCCACCGTCCGCTGTGGACGCGAACGGGGTCGAAATGCATGCACCTGTCCCGGTGCGCTTGTCTATGGACGGTTCGTCGGGCGACTCGCAAGCAGAGCAAGCGAGTGAGCAAACACCCGGTTCCTTGGGATCGAGACACCAGCTAAGGATCCGGGTGGCTACGAATCCGAGTCCGTAATGAGGCCTCTCAGGCCTTCCAGACGGGGATCGATGTCCTCATCCGGGTGATCGTGGGGGCCGCTGCCCAGCTCCAAGCCGCACACGATACACAGGCCGGGGCAGTCTTCGCGGCAGACCGGAGCGATCGGCTCCGAGACGAGAATGCCGTCCCGGACTTCCTGCTCCAGGTCCAGTTCGTGGTGATCGGTCAGGCGCAGCTGCTCGGGATCGTCCGACTCGACGGGCTGGCCACTGCCGAAGTCGATGGTCGGGAGCGCTTCTTCGTCGATGTCGACGAAGACGGGCAGCTCGATATCGCGCAGGCAGCGGCTGCAAACCTGGGCGATTACCGTGGCAAGCCGGCCGTTGACCATGAGGCCGCGATTGGTCCGCGTTAGACGCAGCGTCCCGGTGAGGTCGCGGATCTGGGTCAGCTCCTCGCCAAAATCAAGCGGCGGCGCGGAGATCGCGAGGTGCCTGACGGCCCCGGGTGCCTCGGACAGAAGTCCGGACACGTTGAAGATCAGCGACTCAGCGGCGGACGGGCTGCCCTGCGTCCGATTCGTCATATGCGTCGAGTTCTCCCTGCTGGCCATCCGTGTCCATAACGGCCGACGCTGCTGCCGATGCGGCGACGACGGCTTCCGCGCGCCTGTCGTCCAGCAACTCCAAACCGTGCTTGATGGTCTTGAGGGTCCGCATCACTTCGGTCTCAAGCCTTACCAGAACCTCCGACGCGTAGTCGTCCGCGCCGCGCCGAGTGTCGTCCGCCTCCGTCTGGGCCTGGCGGATGATTTCGTGGCTGAGCTCCTCCGCCTGGCGGGTCAGCTCACGTTCCTCGATCAGGTACGTGGCCTGTTCCTGGGCGCGGGCCAGAATCTGCTCTGCTTCCTCGCGGGCCTGCTCCAGTAACCGCTCGGTCTCGTTGGTGACGCGGCGGGCAGACTTGACCTCTTCAGGGACGGTGACGCGCAGTTGGTCTATGTACTCCAGCGCGTCGGCCTGATCGATGATCACGCTCTCGGTGAACGGGAGCTTTCTGCCGTTCGCCACGAGCGCCTCCAGGCGCTCTATCAGCACGATGATGTCTATCGGTCGGGCCCTCCTTGGGCAGGTGACGGGCTGCCGGTTGCCTCGATTATAGACCGCGGCCTCGGGCCACCAGGTGCCTGGATACGCTCGGTGGAACCATTTGGCTCACATCGCCGCCAAAAGCCGCAATTTCCTTGACCAGGCTGGAGCTCAGGTAGCTGTGTTCCAGGGCCGTCATGAAGAAGACCGTGTCCACTTCCGGGGCCAGCTTGCGGTTGGTGTGGGCCATTTGCAGTTCCGATTCAAAATCCGAGATGGCGCGGAGGCCTCGCACAACAAACGTGGCGCCGAGGCGCCGGCAGAAGTCCACCGTGAGGCCGTCGAAGGATTCCACTTCTATTCGCGCGGCGATGTCTGCCGGGCAAACCTCGGAGATCGCCTCGTGGATAACTTGGACGCGCTCTTCAGTGGCGAAGATCGGCGCGGCCTTGTGAGGGTTGACCAGAACCGCAAAGACGACCTTGTCGAAGACGGCGGCGGCGCGCGAAGCGACATCGAGATGGCCGTAGGTGATCGGGTCGAATGAACCCGGGTACACGGCGATTCTCAACTGCCAGCCTCCTCCGGCTCCTCGGTGGTCCGCTCCTCGGTGACGTCCTCGGTGACGTCCTCGTCCGCGGCCGGACGATAGAACGTCAACGCGGTCTCGCCGAAGCGGCGCGTTCTCACGGATGCTAGCAGTCCGACGGTCTCAGGTGGCGGCGTTCGCCAGAAATGCTTGGCCACCACCCAGCAGCCTTCGTTGAGGAGCGCCGGTTCGGCGGCCCCGAGGCGCTTCATCGCGGCGTCCATCAGAGCCGTCTCCGCATATGGCGGATCCACGATGACGACGTCGAACGGGCCATCCTTGACCGCCCGGTCCCGGAGATAGTTCAGGGCGTCGGCGCGGGCGACGCGGCCACGAGCAGTGAGACGGGTGAAGGCCAGGTTCTGGACGATGACGTCGGCCGCCTGGGGATCCTTCTCCACGAACGTCGCCACCGCTGCGCCGCGCGACAGCATCTCTATGCCGCCTGCGCCGGAGCCCGCGAACAGATCCAACACGTTGGCGCCGTCCAGGTCCGGCTCCAGGATTGCGAACAGGGTCTGTTTGACCCGATCCGCCAGCGGCCTCGTGCCCTCTCCCGGGGCCTTCAGTCGCAGCCCTCTGGCCGAACCGGCGATAACGCGGCCGGCCTCACTCATTTGATCTTGCCTCCGGGCTTGTCGGCCGCGGTTGCGGCACCGTCTTCATCATCGGCCAAAACGTCACCCGCACCGACGCGGGCAAGCCAGCCTACACGTAGTTCGGCGGCCAGGGCTTCGTTGCCGGGTCGCAGAGCACCGGTGTCGTCGACAAGGCGCTCTGCGACGGCCCTGGCCTGCTCGGCGCGCTCTCGATCGTGCTTGTCCTTCAACGACGCGATGCGCAGCGTGGGCAGGCCGCTCTGATGCAGACCCAGCAGTTCGCCCTCGCGGCGCAACTCCAGGTCCATCTCTGCCAGCTCGAAGCCGTCGGTCAGGGACTGCAGAGCGGTCAATCTGGCCCTGGCCGTCTCGTCCATGGAATCCGAGACGAGAATGCAGTAGGACTGAACTTCGCCGCGGCCGACACGCCCGCGCAGCTGATGGAGCTGGGCCAGACCGAAGCGATCGGCGTCCAGGATCAGCATGACCGTGGCCTCGGGCACGTCCACGCCGACCTCCAGGACCGTTGTGCCGACCAGCACGTCAATCTCGCCGCGCCGGAAAAGATCCATCCGCGCGTCGCGCTCCGCCGCCTTCATTTGACCGTGGATGATGCCGACATGAATGGCCGGATCGGCAGGCAGACCCAGGCGCGAAACCGCGTGGGCCAGTTGATCCGGCAGCGCCGCACCGACTTCATCTGCCGAACGGGCGGCCGTCTCCTCGTCCTCCTCCACGAGTGGCACGACGACGAAGGCGCGATGCCCGGCCCGGACTTCCTTGACGATGAGCGGATAGGCGCCGCGCGTTGGATCGTCCGGCGCGCCGAGCAGATCCGTGGTGCGCCGGATGCCGGTCTTGATCTTGAGTCTGCCGGCCGGCATCGCTTTCAAGTCCGAGACCTCGAGATCTGCCAGGAGAATCTGACCCAGGGTCCGAGGAATGGGCGTGGCCGTCATCAGCAGCTGGTGCGGCGAGCGGCCCTTCGCCCCGAGCGCCTCACGCTGGGCGACGCCGAAGCGATGCTGCTCATCAACCACCGCCAGTGCCAGATCCGCAAACTGGACGCCTTCCTGGACCAAAGCATGGGTACCGACCACGATCCGGCCGCTTGTCAGGCCCATCAGGTCCGTCCCGGCGGCGGGCGCGGCCAGGAGTTCCAGCGCCTTGCGCCGCTCCGCTGCAGGCAAACTCCCCGTCAAGAGCGTGACGCCGTGCCCCAGGGGCGTGAGGAGGCGGCTGAGGGCGACAGCGTGCTGGCGGGCCAGTAGATCCGTGGGCGCCAGCAGAGCGCCCTGGCGGCCCGCATCGGCGACGAACGCGAGAGCCAGGGCGGCCACGGCCGTCTTGCCTGAACCGACATCTCCCTGGAGCATGCGCATCATCGGCTTCTGCTTGCCCATGTCCGCCGCGATGGCGGTCACGGCGTCGACCTGGTCGCCGGTGAGGTGCGCCGGCTCCGCGTCCGGAGCGCGTGTCCTGATTTGCCGGGTCAGCGCTTCCTCAACGACCTCGAAGGCGGCGGCGATGCGCTCCTGAGTCACCGCCACAGGTTCACCGAGGGCGAGCTGACGGGCCCTGGCCCGCGACACCATGCCCACCTGCAGCGCCAGCAACTCGTCGTAGCCGAGGCGCTGGAGGGCTGCGTCGCGAGCCGGGAAGGTGCTCGGGTAGTGGGCGTTCTCCAGGGCTGCGGCGATGGGCATGGGCGCGGCTGGAGTGGCGCCCGGATCGCCCGGCCCGGCCCCAGCGGCTGCCCCGGCCGCAGCGGTTGCCCCGGCCGCAGCGGTTGCCCCGGCCGCAGCGGTTGCCCCGGCCGCAGCGGTTGCC
>DASVKT010000190.1:0-5740 GCA_036385235.1 Candidatus Limnocylindrales bacterium
GAGAGCGGACCCTCTACTGCATCGCGGCCTACGATCTCGACCGGCTTCGCCTTGGGCTCGAAGGCCGCCAGCTTCTCCAGCGGTGAGTGTGCCGCGGCATCCGCGGACGCGCCGGTGGCGGCCGTCGCCGGCATATCCAGCGCCTCCAATACGAACTGCGACACCCGTCGTGCCCGCCTGCCACCGTAATCCGCCGCGTCGGGCGTGCTGGCCGGCAACCGTTCGATATCCACACGGTCCATCCGGCCCCGGATGCGGTCGCCGTCCAAACCGAAGCTGAACTCGCGCTCCACATATGCCGGAACCACAGTCCCGGGTTGGAGTTGACCCTCACGGAACCGGCGCAACGCGGCCTGACCCGCCGCCCGCCGCGCCTCTTCGTGCTCTCGCGTCAGAAAGCCCTCATTGCTCCAGGCCTTATCGAAGACGGCCAGCAGCTCATCCTCCGCCATAACCTGACCGCGGGCTTGGAGGCGGTGGAACTCCTGAACGGCCTTGTGCAGCGCGGATCCGTAGATGATCGAGTGGTGCGGCGCGATCGGAACTCGCAGCACATGGACGTACTTGTACTTGAGCGGGCAGGTCAGGTAGTCGTCCACCTGGTAGAAGCTCAGAGAGAGCGGACCCTCTACTGCATCGCGGCCTACGATCTCGACCGGCTTCGCCTTGGGCTCGAAGGCCGCCAGCTTCTCGAGCGGAGAATGCGCCGCGGCATCGGCAGATGCGCCCGTAGCGGCGGTCGCCGGCATATCCAGCGCCTCCAGCACGAATTGCGAAACCCGCCGCGCCCGTCTGCCGCCGTAGTCCGCCGCATGCGAGAGGATCAGCTCGTCCCGGGCCCGGGTCATGCCCACGTAAAAGAGGCGCCGTTCCTCCTGAATATGCGGATCGCCCTCAGGCAGGATCTCCTCGACAAGCTCCGTCGGTAGAGCAAGCGGATCGCGGCGGGTCCGAGCCGGGAACCGCCCATCCACGAGCCCGGTCATATACACCACCGGGAACTCGAGCCCCTTCGCCTTGTGCACCGTCAGAACCGCAACGGCGTCCGCGTCCGGATCGACTTCGGCCGTGGCCGGATCGTCGCCGGCATCGATAAGCGTCTGCAGGTTTGGCGCGACGAAGACCACGCGATCGTCGGTCACCAGGTCCGATTGGGCGCGGATGATGTCGAAGAAGCGGGCGATGTTGGCGAGCGCCTCCTCCGCCGCCACAGAGTCCGCGGATGCGAGCCTGGCCAGCAGCCCGCTCTCCTTGAGGAACTGGTAAAGAACCTCACCGGCCGGGCGTTCGTGAGCCAGTTCCGTGAAGTGCAGCAGATCCGCGACAAGCTTCTCGAGCGAAGCCCGCGTCTCCGCCGTCAGCCGCAGCAGACCGGGCTGGGTCGACAACTCCTCCAGCACTTCCCAGAGCGACCGATTGCGACGTCTGGCCATGTTGACGATCGCCGTCAGATCCGCGCCACCGAGCCCGTATACGTCCGACGCAGCAAGCGCGTACACGTCCACGCTGGACGATAGGTCCGCGATCGCGCGCAGGAAAGCCAGCAGCAGCCGGATCTCAGGCCGCGCATACAACCCGGACGTTCCCGAGAAGCGCCACGGCACGCCGGCCAGGTTCAGGCTCCGCAACACCGGATCCGCGTCCGAATTGGCCCGCACCAGGATCGCGAAATCCCGCGGCTTGGCCCCGGCCGCGATACGGTCGGCTATCTCGCGGGCTACCTGGTCCGCCTCCTCGGATCCGGTGGCAAACACGCGATGCCGGACCGGACGGTCCCCTCCTCCGCGCTCGGCGATCAAGCGCTTGTCTATGCCGTTCTGGAATTCCAGACGGTCCGGGTCGTTGAACCGGATCAGGCGATAGCTCGCGTCCAGGATGGGTGCGTGTGACCTGTAGTTATGCCGCAGCACCACCTGATGCGCGGCGGGATGCCGCCCTTTGAAGTCAAGGATGTTGCTAATAGCCGCGCCGCGGAACTTGTAGATGGATTGGTCGTCGTCACCGACAACGGTGATGTTCCCGTGCGGCGCGGCGAGCAACTCCACCAGCTCCGACTGGGCCTTGTTGGTGTCCTGGAACTCGTCCACGAGGATGTAGCGGTAGCGCCGTTGCAGTTCCACTCGCGCAGCCGGCGACTCGCGCAGAAGGCGCAGCGCCAGACTCACCTGATCCCCGAAATCCACGTGGCCGGCCCGGCGCAACAGTTCCTGGTACTTGGAATAGGCTCCGGCCAGTTCGCTCTGGCGGCGAGCCTCCTCCTCCAGGCCGGCGACTTCGTCCACCGCCGGATCTGCGCCTGCCACTGCCTCCGTCCGGGCCTGGGCCGCCCTCGCCGCGAGCGCCGCGGCGTACTCCAGATAAGCCTCCGGCCCGACGTCTTCATCCTTGCAGCGGCTGAAAAGCGTGCCCAGCGCTCCCAGGAAGCGAGTGGGATTGCCCAGCGGCCGGTATTCGTCCAGGTCGAACTCGAAGAGCCGCTCGCGCATGAAGATCACGACCTCGGGCCGTGACAGGACGCGCGAGTCGGTGGGCAGTCCCAGCTCAAGCGCGAACTCGCGGATGAGCCGATCGCCAAAGGCGTGGAACGTGGACACAGCCGCGTCCGTGTACCCATACGGGACAAGCTGGTCCACACGCGTCTGCATCTCGTCCGCGGCCTTGTCCGTGAACGTGAGAGCCAGGATCTGTGACGGCTTCGCCCGACGAGTGGCTATGAGCCAGGCGATTCGCCGTGTGATTACCTGGGTCTTGCCCGTACCCGCACCGGCAACCACGAGCAAGGGCCCGTCGCCATGGCAGACGGCCGCTCTCTGTTCCGCGTTGAGACCGGAGAGAAGCGCAGCAACGCCATCATCCGATTCGGATTGCGGCATGCTTTCCGAGGTGAGTGAGGCCCAGACGGGGATCTGCTCCAGAGATGCCGGCTGGCGCGTGGATGTCTTGCGGTCGCGGCGAGTCATCGGTGAAGACTCGCCGACGGCAGTGACATCTCGCGTGTCACGAGCTTGACTGTTTGCCTAACGCGGTCGCTGACCCGGCTTGCGATCCACTTTGTCCGGATCGGCTTCTGTGGACGCCTCGGCCGAAGCCATGTCCTTGGGCTTCTGCTGCGAGTTGTCCGCACCTTTGGTCCGGCTGGCGATGGAACCCTCGCTGGTCTCGTTGCCGGAGTCGCCCGTCTGGGCGACCGGAGCGGGAGCCGGCGCAGCCGCCTCGACCGGACCGGGCTCAGCCTTCGGGGCCGGGGCCGGGGCTGGAGCAGCCTTGGCCGGCTTCACGGGCTTGGCCTCAACTGCAACAGGTGCGGGTGCGGCCACGACGGCCGGGCTCGCACCTGCCACCGACGCCGCAGCCTGTCGCTGAGCAGCGGCAGAACGCGCCGGAGCGGCCGGTCGAGCAGTTCGCTTGGAGCGCGCCGTGTCGATGGCTTCCTGCTCTTCGACAGACAGCGATGTATCGGCCTTGCCGCCTGCAACACCCTTCGCATAGATCCGCGTTCCGGTTCTGGAGTGAAGGCTGCTGATCACGACGCCGTCATCCGATTCATCGAGCAGGGCCAGGACAAAGCTCTGGTTGCCGCCCGTATCCGAGAACGGGTTGAAACGAATCAGGCCCCCTTTGGCGAAATGGTGGCGCGCGGAACTCTCCACGAACGCCATTCGCGCGGTCAGTTCGTCCAGGTCACGACCGACCTGATGAACCGTCTCGAGGTGCTCCCCGAGGATCGCCTCGAGGTCTCCGCCCTCAACACCACCAGTGAGCTGGTTGATCCTGACCCTGAGCTTGCTTACCTGCATCGCCTGCACCATCACGATCAAGAGCAGGCACAAACCCGCCAGGACCAGGACGATGGCAGACGCAAAACTAGAGAAGAAGTCCACAATTTCCTCCGCTTGATGGACAGGAGTCTACCAGCCGCGGGCTCAGGACCGCTCTGGGAGAGTGGCCGGGAGGTCCCCGGCTGAACCAGAAGGGATGTTATCCTCGTCGCGAGCAATCGCTTCGAGCTGATATCCGACGGCGGCGCATGCCCCGTGCCACCAAATCAATGAGTCAACGGAGGCCTCTCGCAAACCATGGCCAAGCGCACTCGTGGATCGAACCGTCCTGGCCAGCGGCAAAGTTCCGCTCGACAGACCGCCCGCCCTGCCGCCCGCCCTGCCGGCGCCCTGTCCGAGGCCGAAGAGGCTCGTGCAGCAGAGCTAGAGTCCGAGATCGTCGCCCAGGATCGCGCTACGGACACAGCCAAGAACCGCTCCAAGGAGCGTGCTCGGGCGGCTGAGACAACCAGGCCCGGACGGGCCGGAGGACAGGGCCTCCTGGCCGTGAAGGCCGCGGAGGAATACGCCTACGTCGTTCGAGACGTCCGACGCATCTTGTTCGTCGGGTCGATTCTCGGTGCGGCCCTGGTTGTCGCCTTCGTGCTCATCGATGTCGCCCACGTCGTCACGATCGGCTGAGCGTCCGCCTCTCCGCCCAGGCCGGCTAGACCCTGGTCGGCCTGTCGAGAACCCTCCGGACTGCGTCGCATAGATCTCTGCGTGTAGGCGGCTTGGCCAGAACCGCTCCTTCGGCGACCGCGTCGGTGATCCCTTCCACACTCGGCTAAGGCGTCGGCGCCTCGCATAGCGGCAGCTCCACAATGAACCGCGAGCCGACGCCCACCGCCGATTCCACTCGGATATTCCCGCCCATCTGCTGGACGATCCCGTAGACGGTCGCGAGCCCCAGGCCGGTCCCCCTGCCTTGGTCCTTTGTCGTGAAGAACGGCTCGAAGATATGCTCGAGCAATTCCGGCTCCATGCCGAAGCCGGAGTCGGCGATCTCGAGCCGAGCCCAGCCGTTCGGCCCCAGGCGCGCGCCCGGTCCGCCTGGGGCCTGGACGCTAGTGGAGAGGGTCAGTGAGCCGCCGTTCTGCATGGCGTCCCGACCGTTGACGACGAGATTCATCACGACCTGATCCAACTGGCTCGGGTCCGCCTCAACCGCGCCCAGACTCTGGTCCAGCGTCACACCAAACTCGATGTCCTCGCCGAGCAGTCGGCGCAGCATCGGCACCATATCCTCGATTCGCCGGTTGAGGTCAACCGGCTCCAGGGCGCGCTTGCTGCGCCGCCCGAACGCCAGTAGCTGAGCCGTCAGTTCGGCCGCACGAGAGCCGGCGCGACGGATCTCCAGAGCGTCGGCGGACCTTTCGTCCCCGTCCAGCGACATCACCAGCAGGTCTGCGTATCCGTTCACGACCGTCAGCACGTTGTTGAAGTCGTGAGCCACACCGCCAGCCAATCGACCGAGGGCCTCCATCTTGGAGGTCTGGCGAAACTGCTCCTCCATCGCCTCGCGCTCGGAGATGTCTTCAACCAGACTGACGGCAAGGTGAGGCAACCCTTGCGCGGCCCGCACCGGAGAGACATGTACCCGCGTCCGGATCTCGCGGCCGCTCTTGGCGATGTATCGCTTCTCCAGCTCGTAGCCGTCGTTGAGGCCCAGGAACAAGTCCGCCATCAGGCGTCGTGTTGCGTCGCGGTCTGCCGGGTGAGTGAGGTCCAAGACCGTGAGTTTCTCGATTTCGGCGGCGTCGTACTGAACGAGCTTCATGAACGCGGCATTCGCCTCGACGGCGCGCCCGTCCGAATCGATGAGCAACATGCCCATGGACGACTGATCGAAGACCGCCCCAACCCGGGCCTCGCTGGCTCTGAGGGCGGCCTCAGTCACCTTGCGCGCGGTGATGTCTCGG
>DASVKT010000191.1:0-12838 GCA_036385235.1 Candidatus Limnocylindrales bacterium
CGGACCCGGCGCCAGCGTGGCGGACCCGGCGCCAGCGTGGCGTCTCGGCCCGCTTGCGGCCCGCGCTGAGCGGCGTGGCGCCTCGGCCCGCCTGCGGCCCGGCCCCGCCTCGCCCTACTCGTACGCGCTGGCCTGCAGTTCGTACAGCTCGGCGTACAGCCCGCGGTTCTTCATGAGTTGCTGGTGGGAGCCGGCCTCGGCCACCTTGCCATCCGCAACGACCACGATCTGGTCCGCCATCCGGACAGTGGAGAAGCGGTGCGAGACCAGGACGGTGATGCCGCCGGTGGCCGCTCCAACGCGCCGCGCGCCCTCGGCGTAGCGCTCGAAGAGGTTGTGCTCCGCTTCGGCGTCCAGCGCGGAAGTGGGCTCATCGAGGATCAGGACGAGCGGCAGTTCGCGCATCATGGCCCGGCCCAGGGCCAGCTTCTGCCATTGCCCGCCGGAGAGCTCCGTGCCCTCGGTGTACGACTTGCCGAGTTGCGTCGAAAGGCCCAGTTTCAGCCGCTCGATCACGTCCGTCGCGTGGGCACGCTCCAGCGCTCCCTCCACCGCGGTCTGGTCGTCCACGAAGGGCAGATCGCCCACGCCCACCGTCTGGCGGGCAACAAACTCGAAGCGGGCGAAGTCCTGGAAGCCTGTCGCGATCCGCTCGCGCCACTTGTCCAGTGGAATCCGGGCCATGTCCGAGCCGTCTGCGGTGATCGTGCCGGCGGTGGGCTCGTAGAAGCGGCAGAGCAGTTTGACCAGCGTGCTCTTGCCGGCGCCGTTTTCGCCCACGATGGCCACGGTGGAACCGGCGGGCAGATGGAGGTTGACGCCCGCCAGGACAACTCGGTCCGTGCCCGGGTATTTGAACGCCACGTCGTTGAAGTGAATTCCGTCGTTCAGCCGCTCTGGGACGGGATGATCCGCCTGGGTTGGCTCGCGTTCGGCGACGTACTTCTCCAACCACTCGAAGCGGGCGTAGGCCCGGGCGATGCGCTGGAGGTCGTGCAGAAGCGAGACCGCGGCTGAGATCTGCTGATTGACC
Organism: Candidatus Limnocylindrales bacterium; assembly: GCA_036385235.1. Taxonomy (GTDB): domain Bacteria; phylum Chloroflexota; class Limnocylindria; order Limnocylindrales; family CSP1-4; genus Fen-1039. The sequence goes on from DASVKT010000191.1 coordinate 1,034, forward strand.
TGAGCCGCCAGGGTGATTGCCAGGACGACGTCGCCGATTGAGCGGTGGCCGCCGATTGCGTCGTTGACGACGATCATCACGCCGGCAACGTAGCCGCCGGCGAAGACGAGCTGGCCGGCGGCTCGGTAGGCCGTCGCCTTGATCTGGGCCCGCCACAGCGTGCGAGTCGTGCGCTCCCACAGTTCGGCGTGGCGGCGCTTGATCTCGGTCTGGAGTCGGAAGACGCGCAGCTCCTTGGCCGGTCCGGCGCCGGTGGCAAGGCGGAAGAGATGCATCGCCAGGCGGGTGTCCTGGGCGGTTTCGTCGCGCGACTTGTCGATGATGAGTTGAGCCCGTCGGCCAGCAAAGAGCGGTGGCAGGGCCACGAGCGGCAGCAGGAGCAGAACCGGGTTCACAAGCGCCAGCAGGATGCCGGTCAGTCCAATCGCGACGGCCAGGCTCGAAAGTGCGAGCACGGCGTAGAAGCCGGCCTGGATCTGCTGGATCTCCTGCTCCAGGACGGCGAGCTTGTCGGCGACGTCCGCTCTCTCTTGATGTTCGATCCCGGCCGAACCGTTGGCCAGAGCGATGATCCGCTCTTCGGCGTCGAGTTGGTTCATCTCCGACAGCTCGAAGTAGGCCATGTGGGCAAAGTGGCCCAGCGTCAGTACGCCGATAACGCACGCGGCCACGGCGAACCCGGCGATCTCCGCGCCGGTCGTGTCGCCCGCGAGTGCGGCGTTGGTCAGCCACTTCATGGACAGGGCCATGAGCGGCGCGGCCAGAGCATTGGACAGGATCAGCACAAGGGCGATCCCGGTCTTGAGTCGGTTCTGGGTCCACGACATGCGCAGCAGCCAGGCGGCGCTGCGAAGGGTCTCCTTCATCGGACGGCCTCCGGCTCAGCGTCGGCGTCTCCCGCGAGATCGGCCGCGTTGACTGCCTCCAATTCGGCCTCGTCATCCGTGAACCGCTCTGCCTGAAGACGGAACAGCTCGGCGTAGCGGCCGTCGGCGGCGAGCAGCTCCTCGTGGCTGCCCTGCTCGATGACTCGGCCCTTGGCGATGACCACGATGTGGTCCGCGTGGCGGACGCTGCTGAACCGGTGCGAGATCAGAAGCGCCGTGGCGCCGCGGGTCACGCCCACGAACTTATCGAAGAAGGCGGCTTCGGCGCGCACATCCAGAGCTGCGGTCGGCTCATCCAGGACCAGGATCGACGCGCCGTTCTCTAGAGCGAAGAGCGCCCGGGCAATGGCGACGCGCTGCCACTGCCCGCCGGAAAGCTCTGCGCCGCCCTTGTACTGGCGGGCGAGGGGAGTGTCCAGACCCTGGGGAAGTCGATCGAGAGTCGCCAGGATGCCGGCCCGCGCGGCGGCGGCGCGAACCTTCCGGCGGTCGCCGGCCAGTTCGATTGCGCCGAAGCCGATGTTTTCCGCGGCCGTCAGTTCGTAGCGGTTGAAGTCCTGGAAGATGACGCCGATCTGGCGCCGCCAGTCGTCGACGCCGTATTGGCGGATGTCTTGGCCGTCGGCGAGAAGTCGGCCGCCGGTCGGTTCGTACAGTCGAGAGAGCAGCTTGACGATCGTCGTCTTGCCGGCGCCGTTGAGGCCCACGATGGCGGTGCACTTGCCGGCCGGGAGCACGAGGTCGAGGCCTTCGAGGACCGGCCGATCGGACCCGGGGTAGCTGAAGTCGACGGCCTCGAAGCGGATCTCGCTCCTGGGTCGGCCGCGCGGATTCAGGCGAGGTTCCAGCTGGATAGTCTGCTCGTTGAACGCGTCGACGCCGTTTTCGAAACCCTGGACGCCGTCGTAGGCGATCAGTCCGAACTGGGTTTGCGTATCCGATTCCGGGAAGAACTCACCCAGTCGGAGCGCTGCCATCGATGCTTGCAGGCCGATGGCAAGTTGCGTGAGCGTGATCGTGTTGGCCGCCGCGGATCGGCCGAGGGCCGCCAGCGTCAGTCCGGCCACCGCGAAACCGAATGCCGCATAGAGGAGATACGGCTTGAAGTAGACGCGGCGTCGCTCTGCCCAGATAAGTTCCAGCAACTGCAGGCTGAGTTTCCTGTAGTGGGCGGTCAGCCAGCCTGTGAGGCCGAAGACGCGGATCTCCTTGCCGGCCATCGGCTGCATGGCGATCGCGCGGTAGTAGCGAGACTCGCGCCGCAAGGCGATGTTCCGGGAGAACAGACCCGCGTACTTGCGGAGCCCGCCGCGTTGACCCTTGCGGAAGACCATTGTGGCCGCGACCAGAGCCACGGCCGCGGGCCAGGAGAAGACCCAGCCGACGATTGCCGCTGCCGCAACGAGTTGTGTGTAGCGGGCAATGAGCGCCAGCAGTCCGGCGCAGGCCAGGCCGGCGGTTCGGAACGACTGCTCCAGCGTGGTTACAACCTGGGTGAGGTTGTTGAGCAGCTTCTGGTCCTCGAGCGGGCCGATACCTGTGCTCCGCAGCGAGGCGCCGATGAGGCGCTGGTACACGCGGCCGTCGATGCGCCGGGCCAGCAACTCACCCAGGGACGCCTGCATCGGGGCGAGGATCTGCTGTGTCAGGAATGCCACGGCCGCCAGCACGAAGGCGGCGACGAGGTCGCGCCACTCCGCGGAGCCCACGCCGCCGACCACCGCCGCCGGCACGCGCCCGATCATCACGCTGGTCGCGAGGATGAACGCGATCGGCAGCAGCCCCAGGATCAGGTTCAGCCCGACAAGGGCCGTGACCAGACCGGCACCGCCCGAGGGTACGAGGCTGGCGATGCGCCAGTAGCTTGCATATATGGCGACGACGCCGCGGAAGTAGGCCTTCATCTGGGCGAATCCTGAAGCGAGCGGGGCGAGGGGGAGGCACAGTTTACCAACGGCGCCGGATGTAACCATCCAGACGCTGTTGCCGGGCCGAGTGTTCAGTGGAACTGGGGGTTCGGCTCCGGCTGAGCGGCTCGGGCCGAACCGCCGACGCTCGGAGCTGCGTTTCTCCCTCTCCGGCGGCGCCAAAGGCTGCCAGACAGGGAGCGGCCCCTCAGGAGGGGGTCCGAGGGGCCGCAGGAATATTCGAATTTAGCGCTGAGCGGGCGTCGTCTTCGATGCCCGTCTCGCGATGTCGTCAGTTGACGGCGGGGACTCCGCCGACTTGTTCCATTATGGCGGCCGCTGCGTCGCGAAGGCGTTCGAAGAGTTCCGGGACGCGGGCCGGCGTGATGCGACTGCCGTTGGCTCGCACTTCCACTGCCGCGATTACCGAGCCTCGATGGTCGAAGACAGGTACGGCGACGGCATTCGCCGCCGGCTGGTGCTCGCCGAAGGAAGTCGCAAAACCGCGTCTTCGAACCCTTGCGATCTCTTCGAGCAAGAGATCTGCGCGGATGATTGTGTTGGCAGTGTAGGGCGTGAGGCCGGCCTTGGCCAAGCGGATCAACTCGCGCTCGGGCCGGTTGGTCAGCAGCACCTTGCCGGGCGCCGTCGCGTGCAGCGGCGAGGTCGCTCCTGCGCGCTGGCGAGCCATGCCGGATCCGTCCGACCAGGCGAGAGAGGCTGCGACGTCGCCCGAGACACCGCTGAGGATTACGGCCTCTTTCGTGGCCCGGGCCACGCGCTGGAGTTCCGGCATCGAGATGGATCGAAGGTCGATCGCCTTCTCCGCCTGCCCGCCCAGGTGAACGAGCGCCCGCCCAAGCCTGTACTTGCCCGAGGCCTCGTCTTGCTCCACCAGACCGCGGAGCAGTAGCGTTGCCAGCAGGCGTGAAGCGGTCGACTTGTGGAGGCCGAGTCTCCGGGCGATCTCGGTGACGCCGGCCTGGCCATCCCAGTCGGCGAGGGCGATCAGAAGAGAGGCGGCCCGGTCTACGGACCGAACCGAGTTGGGATCAAAGCGGGAGTCTTCTTCGGCGGCGACGGCGGGGTTCAGAAGTAGGGGCGCTGAGAAGGACGCGTCCACGGGGGAACCTCACGACTGGTTTCTCGGACGGCCAACGCGTCCCAAGGACGTCAAGGTACGTGCCGGCGAGACCCGGTCGCGAGGATGGAAACCCTGCCTCCGTAGTGCGGCGGTGCGGAGGTGCCCGGCCGGTCTAGCCCTGGCCTGCGCCCGTGAAGTCGAAACGAGCCGTCACCTTGTCGGCGAAGTCGGCTCGGATCTGGGCGGCGTCTTCGCGCGACAGGTCCAGTTCGCTGGCGATCTCGAAGAGCAGGGAACTCTCCACCGACGTGATGGCGTCGTCCGCGGAGGCCACGTGGTAGCAAGCCCGTAACAGAGCCAGGCGCTGCTCCTGGGTTGAGTGTTCGCGGAACTCGCGGGTGACCAGGTAGTCGCTCGTGCCGCCGCTGGTCTTTTCCTGCAGCTTGGCCATCTCCACGACCAGGACCGCCTGCGACTGATCGAGGCCCGCGCCGGCCAGCTCCTGTTCCATTGCGGCAGTCCCGACGGCGCTGATCTCCAGGTCCGCGTTTGCGGCCCGAGCCAGAACGTATGCCATGCCTGCCATCAGTCGGGCGGTGTCCGGAGGAAGCGTCTCCAGGCGGGCAACGATATGGCGCACCGCCTCAGTCTCGGCTTGGAGGTTGGCGTTGCCCAAGGTTTCGGCAGACGGCGTCGCGCCGGAACGGCCGCCAAGGAAGCGCATGAACGACACGGCTTCTACTCCAATCTGGTGGTCTCTCAAGCGTGAGTGAATAGCAGGTGTAGCTCCATGGTGCCATAGTCGTCAACCGACAGGAGTGAGAAGTGGTTAGCTTCTGGATGCTGTAGTCCGGGAAGACGATCGGAATGGAGCCGGCCACGGCGATGATGCCCCCCGGGCGGGTCGCCTGCAGCCCGCCTGGTTACTGGAGAACCCAATGCCGACAATCTCTTGGGATCCCTCAATGACAACCGGCATCGAGACGATCGACAACCAGCACAAGCAGCTCATCTCCTGGCTGAACGACCTATTGGCTGCGATGGGTGAAGGCCGCGGCCGCGGCCAGCTGGACAGCCTGTTGGACAAGCTCAACGGCTATGCGGTCATGCACTTCAGTCACGAGGAAGACTGCATGGCCAAGTACAACTGCCCCGTCGCCGCGCAGAACATAACCATGCACAAGACCTTCATCGCCACCTTCACCGGGTTCCGCGAGGAACTCGAGAGGACCGGCCCCACGGCCCATCTGGTCGTGCGGCTGGAGAGCGAACTCATGCGTTGGCTCACCAGCCACATCAAGGCCACGGACACCCAGCTGGGGCCGTGCGTGAAGAGCTACAACCCCTGACCAAAGGGACGACTGCCGGCACCACGGGCTCGCCATCTCGGGCGACGTGAGTTAGCCAGTTGGGCTGACGTTTCGCTGTGTGATCGACCGTAACTTCGTGGCTGTCCAGCACGCACAGCAAGAACGCCATGACAGCAGCCGGCTCATGCCCGATGTCATCGCTATGGACATCCGCATGCCGCATCTCGATGGCGTTGAGGCGACTCGGCGGCTTGCCGGTCCCGACTCGCCCTATCGCGCCAGAGTCCTGATCCTCACGACGTTCGACCTGGACGAGTACGTCTACCACGCCCTCCGAGCCGGCGTAGGCGGCTTCATGCTCAAGGACGCCCCGCCGGCCGAGCTGATCAATGCAATTCGCGTTGTCGCAGACGGCGATGCGTTGCTGGCGCCGTCGGTGACGCGGCGGCTGATCGCCTCCTACGTCAGTAAGGGTCGCCCAAGCCGCGGGTTCAGGCCGGGCTGGATCAACTCACCGACCGGAAAGCGGAGGTCCTCAAGCTGGTTGCGAAGGGCCTCTCTAACGCCCATATCGCCGAGGCGCTCGTGGTCGGGGATACCACGGCAAAGACGCATGTGGCCAGACTGCTGGACAAGTTGGAACTGCAGAACCGGGTCCAGGCGGCCATCCTTGCCTATGAGGTGGGACTTGTGGAGCTTGGGTCCAGATGAAGAAGTACCCAGTACCTGTTTGGGCGTCTTCACCTAACACACCCAGACCACACCTAACCAGTCGTCACTGAGCTTCAATAGACCTCCACCACTCGAAAGGGTGGTTGCCTGGGGGCCGGAGACTGTGTCTCATGGCCCTTTGAACAAGGCATGTTCAGGGGCGATCCTAATCCAAACCCCGTCACCTACGGCCTCGCCCGCCGCCACCGTCACCACCACGTGGTCCCGTCACACGGTCCGTAGGCAAAGAGCCTCTACCCGTCCCGGAGGAATTATCTGTGCGGTTCACACAGCCATCGCGTCTGGTGATTGTCCCAGCAGTCATTGCGCTTGGGTTTTCGCTTTTCGCCGCATCCATGATGTGGGGAGTGGCTCCGGCCGCTGCCGGGTCGGGGCCACTTGATGCTCAGTCCACGGAGATCGTCCGTCTGATCAACGGTGCCCGCGCCGCTCAGGGATTAGCCCCGCTGGGCATTGACCATTTCCTGGCCTCAGAAGCCCGCGACGGCGCTATCCCTTGCCCGGACGACAAGACCAAGACGATCGCCGGTCGGGCTCAGGACTACGCGGCCTACGGCAACATGTCCCACGACCTGCGGCTCTGTGACGCCGCTTCATACACGCTCTCCGGCACGAGCTTCGTCTCATTGCTCCAGACTGCGTGGGGCTACGGCAGCGTTGGTGAGATCAACCTGGTCAACGGCGGCTACGGGAGCGGCGAGTTCCTGTACTCGTATGGAGGCTGGAAGACCTGGACCTACTCGACGACCGGTCACGCCATGATGGGCTGGGCAACCTCCAGCAGCCACTGGAGCATCATCATGGGCGGCTATGACCGCGTTGGATGCGGCGGCTGGGCCAACGGCTCCTCGTACTACTACGAGTGCTCCTTTGCCAGCGGCGGTCCGAACGGCGTGAGTTCGCCACCGACCGGGTCTCCCTTCAGTGATCCGCTCCCGACCCCCATGCCGACCCCGGTTCCGACACCGACGCCCACGCCGACCCCCATGCCGACCCCGGTTCCGACACCGACGCCCACACCGACGCCCACACCGACGCCCACACCCTACAGCCCACACGCGGCTCCGCCGGCCTCCAGTGGCAGCGGCAGTAGCGGCAGTAGCGGCAGTAGCGGCAGCGGTGCCTCTGGGGCCAAGCCGACCTCGACGGGCACGCTCGTTCCCCTTGCTGTCAGCGTAAGCCCTGACCCGGGAGTGGTGCCGATGTCCATTGTCCAGGGCGCGGTCGCCCAGGGCGCTCAGACGGCCGCGGCGACCTCCGGTCCCAAGAACGGACTTGCCGGTGTCACCGGCGACAGAAGTGGCCCGGTGGCCGGCGTAGGCGGCTCGGGTCTGCCCGCTCCGGTGGCCGGCGTAGGCGGATCGGGTCTGCCCGCCACGATGGCCGGCGCGGTGGCACTGGTTGCGGGTTCCAGCTCCGCAGTCCTTGGCGTTTGCTTCGTCCTGATGTCGTTTCGCCGCCGACGCCGCGAGGCTGTTCGCTAGCTGTTTCGGAACCGGAACGAAGACGAGACCAGGATCGCCCCGAAGGCGATGATCGCGATCGGCCAGACGCTGCCCAGGTCGAAGTTCGCGTCGAACTGATGCCAGGCCAGTAGCCCACCGACGAGCACCAGCATCAGGCCGAAGACCAGGCCGGGTCCACCGTAGCTGTGGTACTCGCGGTCGTCGGCGCGCCGCTGCCAGCGTTCCTGACGCCGCTGCCATCGCTCCTGCTGGCGCTCCCGCCGGCGCTGGTCCCGCCAATCGCCGCCCCACCAACCGGAGGGAGTTCCCGCAGGCGGGGGAGCGCCGTTCGAGGTGGCGCTCGGATCGCCGGCGGGGGCGGTGCCGGGAACTGCGCCGGCCGCGGGAGGTGGCGTGAACTGAGCCGAGTAGCCGGCCGGACCACCGGTGGAAGCACCGCCGACAGGCGTGCCGCCGGGAGCCCAGGGCGACTGCTGAGGCCACTCGGCTGGCTCGGCCGGCACGACCACCATCATGATGAGGTAGACCCAGAACGTAAGCGAGGCCGTGACCAGGAAGGAAATGATCCAGATGACCCGGACGAGGGTTGGGTCCATGTCCAGGTATTCCGCCAGGCCGCCGGCGACGCCGGAGATGATGCGGTCGTCGGACGATCGGTAGAGAGCGCGCGGGTTCACTGGCAGCCTCCTGCGGATTCGAACTTGATGCTTCCCAGACTCGTGCTGGCCGTGAGGTAGGCCTTGTGAGCCGCACGGTCGAAGCCCGGCGTTTGCCAGACTCCTCCGCCGGCAACCAGACCGGCACCGCTGAAGTCGGTTGATGAGAGGTTGTGGTTGGCCGTGACCTGGACGCCGAGTCCCTCGGGCAGGCATACCCGGAGCGAGCCGAGATTGGTTGACAGGTTTCCAGTCAGATCGGAGGCTGCATCCAGCGTCAGGTAGGTGGCGCCGAGATTGGTGGAGACGCGGAGCGAGTCAGTTTTCGCACCGGTCAAGTCCACGTGGAGCGAGCCCAGGTTCAGGGTGAAGGTGGCCGATGACAGGTTGGCGGAGGCAAGTCGGAAAGTCGAGTCGGCCATGTCCGTTGAACTCGTGAGGCTCAGGCGGTTGCTCTGCGGCAACTGGATCTGCCAATCGTTTGTGCCGCGATTGATGGACCAGCGGTCCGACGAAGCAGTGTCGACGCGCAGGAGTTGCGCCGTGGAGGTTACCCGCGAAGCGTTGCCGCCGGCGTTGCCGGCCTGAACGTGCCATTGGGGATCTGTTGTCGTGGTGATGGTGGCCGACCCGCATTCGAGGTTGAGGTCGACCGCCGACTCGCCGTCGAAGGAGCCGGACTGGACGACGTTCTGGGTTGTTCCGCCGCCGCCACAGCTGATGTTCGGGCGAACGGTCAGCAGGCTTCCGAAGACCAGGCCTATGCAGATGGCGACGACGGTTCCGCCGACGAAGAAGGCCCTCGTCCTGGAGAGCAGGAAGGTGAGACCGATGCCTACGATGATCAGCGGCCAGAGCCGCCAGGCTTCACCGAGGCCGCTTGCGCCTCTGTAGTAGGCCAGCGGCACAAGGCCCAGGACGATGAAGAAGACTCCCCAGTTGAGCCGACCGCGGTCAACTCTCATTTGCATTACCTCTCAAGGTCAAGCGATGCCGTGCGGCATCCCGCCGTTGGAAGACTACGCGCCCGTCCCATGCCTCGGCGTCATTCTCCAGGGTGGGTCCAGTGTCATTCGTTCGGCCCAAAGCGTGTCGTTCGCATGCCGCGCCGTGATAGCCTGACGCTGGAAATTCGGAACCCACCGGCGTCCCTGCGGAGGCGATTCGATGCGATTGAGCGAGTGGCGCAAGACGGCCCCGAACAAGAATTCGATGAGTAACCGAGTCCTTGCGGTGTTGCGCCCCGTGCTTGTCGATCTGGGCTCTGAGCCGGATCCGGAGTGCTGGGTCGTCTGGGGCGATGACCCGGAATCGCGCTACTCCGTCCTCGTTTCGACTATGGCCGGATTGATCACCGCGGTCGTTCGGCCGGCCGATCCTGAGGGTCCGCGTGTCACGGCCAAATTGATCCGCTGGTCCAAGGTGTCCGTTAGCGAGTTGGGGGTTGAGGCCAGCGGGGGCCATCGCCTTGTAGGCATACAGGTGGAGAGTCTGGTTCTCAAAGGCGTGGATCAAGAGGCTGATCGCGTCGCCCATTTCGTTCGGGGGCTGATCGCCGGGATCGAGAACCGTGGTGCCCCGCCCGTGGCTGTGATCCAGGGTTCTGCGGTGGTGCCGTCGACATCCATCGTGGCCTTGACGGCCCTGGCTGGCGTCGACGACGAGCCTGACGGCGAGCCGGAACTCGCGCCGGAACTCGAGCCGGAGCCGGCACCGCAGCCGGAATCGGAGGAGGAACCGGTGCAGGTGGTGGCCGGCACAGATCAGGCCGGCCCGGCGTCCGATGCGGGCTCAATGCCGGTTGCCATCGGGTCGCCAAAAGTCGTGCCGATCGCTTCGAAGACGGCGTCCAGGCCGGCTGCCCGAGCCGTCGTCAACACAAAGGGCGGCGACCCCGTTGCGGCCCCCAAGCGTCCCCGGTTGGCGACGCCGGCCACCGAGTCCGTGAAGCCGCAGCCGGACCAACCGGAGTGGGTTGGACCGCATCCAATCGAAGATCAGGCTCCGCCGCCCAGGCCGCGGCCGTGGATGCCGTAGGTGCCGTCTGGGGGTCCCGGCGCACGGCATCGGCGTGGCAAATCGTCTTCAATTTGTCTTGGGACCAGCCTGCAGGACATACTATTTGAGAGGTCTTGAGGGACCGGCATTTCCATACGAGGGGATGTCGCCACAGCGGTCAGGCCATGAGGGCACAAGAGTGACCACTCCAGACAGTTTGTCTGGTCACCGCGAGTTGCTGCGCTCGGACGGGGCTGCCGATGGCTCGCGTCCGCGCCTGCTGACCGCCCGGCCCTCAGATTTCGGGCGATTCTCGCTCGTGTTGTCGCTGGCCGTGGTGGCTATCGGGCTGTCCGTGCTCATCGGCTGGACCAGCGGTACTTCGCTCCTGACCAGTTGGCTACCCGGGCTCGTGCAGGCCAAGGTCAACTCTGCGGTCTGTCTGATCGGCCTGGGGTTGGCACTCAGCGTCGGCTCCGCCAGAGGTGGCGCAGCTCTGTGGCTTCGCTGGGGCGCGGCCGGCCTTGTGCTGGCGGTTGCCGGCATCACGGTCTTTGAGCATCTGGCAGGAGTCTTGGGTGGTATCGACCAGGTGGTCTTTCAGGACCTTGCCAGCGCCTCATTGCCGTATCCGGGTCGGTTTGGCCTGCAGAACGGCGTCGCCTTCCTGTCCGCGGCGGTGGCAATTCTCGTCCTGGGGCGGCGAGTTCGAGCCGTTTATGCAAGCGAGGCTTTGGCACTTGTTTGCGGGGCGGTTGGCGGAATCTCCTTGCTTGGGTACATGTTTGGGGCGCCCGGATTTCTCTCCACTGGCTCCGTGGCTCAGGTCTCACTGCCGGACTCGGTTGCGCTGATCCTGATGTCGGCCGCGCTGGTCTCGGCCAGCCCGGAACACACTCTGGTGCGGTTGATGGCCGACGTTGGGATCGCCGGCCAGGTTATGCGGCGGTTCCTGCTGCCGGCCTTGCTGGTCGTTCCGGTCGGTGCGTGGCTGCGACTGGCCGGCGAACGGATGGGTCTCTACGACGAAACCGTGGGCCTCGCGATCATGGTCGTCTTCGAGGCCCTCATCTTGCTGGCGGTCGGCGCCTGGACTACCACTCGCGTCCGCCGGCTCGAGGAGGAGCGCTATGAAGTGATGGCGGACTTGATCCGCCTGGGGTCGGCCGCCTCCACGCCTCTCATCCAAACTGCGCCGGTTGGTTTGGCCGTGTTGGATCGCGACCTTCGGTATCTATACGTGAACCCGGCGCTGGCAAGCATGGGTGGTGTCTCTGTATTGGCCAGCCTTGGTCAGCCGATTACGCGACTGCTGCCCGCCTTCGCAGGCGAGGCGGAGTTGGCCCTGACCGGGGTCTGCAGAGACGGTGTCCCAATCCGAGACTTAGAAATCAGCGGGGAGACTCGGACCGACGGTCAATCGGGGACATGGCTGTCGAGCGCCGAGGCGATCCGGGATGAGGAAGACGAAATCATCGGCCTGACGATCAGCGTCGTGGATATCACCGAGCGAAAGCATCGTGAAGAAGCTCTGGCAGCCGTCGCCGAGTTGCAGCGCCAGGCCCAGGCCATCGGCGAGTCGATCCCGTTCGGCATCTGGCTGGCAGAGCGAGATGGGCGAATTCGGTACCTCAGCGAATCGTTCCTGGCCATGACCGGCCAGACGATGGGGCAGGCCCGAGATTCCGGGTGGATGACGAAGCTCGCACCTGAGATCGCCGAGCAGGCGCGCACCGATTGGGCGGGGACCGTGCTGGCCCGCGTT
>DASVKT010000192.1:0-5200 GCA_036385235.1 Candidatus Limnocylindrales bacterium
GAGTACTTCGGCAACACCATTTGCGGCTCCGGCACCGGCGACGTCCGCATCGAGACGCGCATGCTTCTCATCGGCATCGTGCTGATCGCGGCTCTCACCGCGCTGGCCCTGGTTCTGTGGCGCCTGGAACGCCGCCAGAGCGCCGGCATCGAGGATTCGTCCTGGATCGGCCAGTTGCTCGCGCCCGTGCTGGTCTCGGGCGTGCTGCTGTGGTGGCTGGGCCAGAACGGGCCGCGCGACATCGTCTTCCAGGCGGCTGCTCCGCCGGACCTGATCTCGGTGGTGATGCTGATCCTGGGCGTCTTGCTGGCCGCCATCTGCATTACGGCTCGCAATCCGCGCCGCTTCGTGCTCGGCGCCTGCGCGGTGGCGATCGTCGCCTTCCTGGCGCTCTACCCGAACCTGTCGGCCTTGCCGATGCCCAGCTCCATCGTCAGCCTCTACAACGGCTTCCTGCCGACCTGGTTCTACGGCTTCCAGTTCTCGGTCAACCTTCAGCAGGCGGCCGTCATTTCGCTCATGGGGCCGTACTCGGAGCTGTTGGCCCTGCTGGTCCTGGTCGTGGCCGGGTTCGTCGGCTGGGCGGCCTGGGAGCGGCGAGTGGTCATCGGCTTCCGACGATCGCAGAAGGAGAACGCTGAGATCCCCGACGTCGCTGTGACGACCGCCACCACCGGCGCAGATACATCCGGGCCCGACGCCGCTCTTGCCTCAGACGCAGGTGTGGGAGGGCCGCGCGGCTCACGCAAGGACAAGCCCAACTCCTGAGTCGGAAGCCGTGCGGACCGGAAGCTGTGTGAACCGGGACCGTCTATCGGACCTCGTAGCCGCGGCCGGTAGGCGGTGTGTGCGGTGCCGGCGGGACTTTCGCGTGGAAGCCGGCCGGCAGCTGCCCCTGGGCGGCAAGGCGGCGGATGACGAAGCTGTAGTACTCCTCCACCTTGGCCGTGACCTTCTCCCAGCTGAACTGCATGGCTCGTTCCAGGCCGGCTGCGCCCATTCGGGCCCGCAAGTCCGGGTCTTCGAGCAGTTCTGTGAGCCCGGCGGCGAGCGCCTTGGCGTCGCGCGGTGGCACGAGAATGGCCTGGCGGCCGCGCTGGACCACGCCCTTGTAGCCGTGGATATCGCTGCAGACGATCGGCGTGCCGGCGGCCATGGCCTCCAGCAGCACGATTCCGAAGGACTCGCGGCCGGTGGCCGGTGAACAGAATATGTCCGCAGTCTTGAAGAGCTGGGTCTTCTCGTGGTCGCTGACGCGGCCCAGGAATTCCACATTGGTGAGGCCGCGGGTCATGACGTAGCGACGCGCTTCGCGCTCCTGCGGACCCGAGCCCACGACCAGCAGCCGGACCTCCTGGCCGCCCTTGCGGACCAGGCGGAAGGCCTTGAGCAAGTGGGGCAGGCCCTTGCGATCTTCCAGCCGTCCTACGAACAGGATGTTCGGTGTGCCGTCCTGCCAGCGGGCGATCGGCACGGCGCGCTGGTATCGGCCGACGTTCACGCCGTTGGGGATGACCTTGAAATCGCCCGGGAAGAAGCGATCGGCGAAGTGGCCCGCTGCGGCGCTGACGGCGATGCGGCCGTGCAGCCTGGCGGAGTACGACGAAAGCGTCCGCTTGCCCAGTTCCATCGACGGCGAGAAGCCGGCATAGGCGTGGAACGTAGCGATATTGACGCTCGTCGACTGGCGCAGCACCACGAGCGAGAGGAACGGCACGAACGGCTCATGGAAGTGGAGAAGATCGAACTGCTCGCGGTCCAGAACCTTCTGGACCTGGGAGACGTAGCGCGGCGAGAGCGTGATCGTGCCCATCGAACCGTTGCTCGGCATGCTGAAGCCCTTGCCGATGCGGATGACATCGCCCTCGGAGGAACGCTGCAGGCCGTGGCTGCTGGTGATGATGCGGACGTCGTGGCCGCGGGCGCGCAGGTTCTCGTAGAGGAAGCGGACGTGCTCGTTGACTCCGCCCGGCAGCGGGTAGACGTACGGCGTTACGAGGCCGATCTTCATCGCGACGCCTCCCCGACTTCGCGGCGCTCGGCGGCGGGGGTACCGGATGCCATGCCGCCGGCCCGACTGCGACCCGCGAGATATTCGGCCTCGCGCTGCTTATGGAGCGCCAGTTGATCGTGCGGCACTCCCAGGTCGCGCGGCGTGTCGTGGGAGAGCAGGTTTCGGCGGCCCCATCGGCTCACGTCGCGAGCCTGCTTGCGGACCTGTCGACCGTAGATGAGGACTTCGCGAACGACGCCCCAGTCCGTGCACAGGCCTTCGGTTGTGCCTTCGACGACGGCCAGCCAGTAGTCCTCGGCCGTGGAGCCGGGAAAGAGGGTCCGCCCGTCGCCGATCGTCTCGAGGGTGTGGCCGTCGCTGTTGCCCACGACCGGCAGGCCCAACTCGGCGGCCAGGCGGATCGTTGCGTTTCGGCCGTACCGGCCCGCAGTGGACGGGTTGTAGCCCTCGAGGGCGTCCCAGTAAACGAGTGGATCGGCGCAGTCGTGGACTCGCAGAATGGCGTGCTTGCGCATGCCCTTGGTGAAGGCGGAGAAGGGGTGCGGCACGATGGCCAGGCCGCCCTGCTCGTGGATCTCGGCGACCGTATGCTCCAGGCGCTCGCCGCGCTTGAGGCGGGCTTGCAGGAAGAGGCCCAGCAGGTGGCCGCTGGCGGTGGTTACTTCCTCGCCGACCACCACATCGATGCGGCTGCCCCGCTCGCGCGCCAGGCGTCGGCACTCCACGCCGGCCTCGATGCGCTCGTGGTCCGCGATGGCGATGACATCCAGATCCGTGAATTGCTCCACGTACTCCAGGATGCGCGCGACCGAAGCCGTTCCATCCGAAGCGATCGAATGGATGTGCATGTCCGCCTTGCCCATGCGCGGCTCTTCCACCGTCATGTGAGGTTTCTGTCTTGGGGCATTGCCGATTGCTCCAGATCCGGCCAGATCGGGTGGAAGAGTGAGAGCCACTGCTCCGGCGCGGTGATGATGATCTGCTCGAAAGCCCGGGCTTCTTCGCGAGCCATCGCCCGGCTGCGTTCCTTCCGGGACGTCCCCTCGGCCGGATCCAACTGTATGACTCCGCCACGATAATGCCCCCGACCGACTCGGCGCACGGCGGAAACGTAAATTTGCGCACCCGTTTCCGCAGCCAGGAGAACTGGTCCCGCCGGAATCTTGGTCTTGGCGCCGAAGAGTTCCACTTCGACACCGCTACCGGCGATCATGCGATCTGCCACGATGCCGACGGCCTTGTCGTTCCGGAGCGCTGCGAGCAACTCCCTGGCGCCGTCTTGCAGGGTCACGATCCGGATGCCGATCGTGTCCCGCGTCTCGAAGATGTAGCGCTGGATGCGTGCGTTTGGAACGCTTTCCATGGGGCTGACGATGCTGCGGAGGCGGCTTACGGCGAAGACGGCCGGAACCTCGAGTGCCCCGAAATGCATGCCCACGAGGATGAACGAGCGGCCCGGAACCATCCATTCGTCGACTTCGGCGGCATTCTCAACCGTGAGCCGCTGGTTCACCCAGGCGGTGGTGAAGCGCGGTGCCCGCGCCATCTCGACATAGCCGAGCAAGTGGTGGGTGAACGCCGCGCGCACGAGGGCCTCGAGAGCCTTTGGATCGCCTGCCGCGGCCCGGACGGATTCCGGACCCTGGCCGTTGGCCGCGGCCCAGTCGACGACCCGCTTGAGGTTGCGTCGGGCCCGGTCGCGGCGAGAGCGCACAAGGCGGTAGGAAATCCCGCCGGCGAAACCCGCCAGCGAATACTCCAACCGCTCGGGCGCATGGCCCACCAGCTTGAGGGCGCCGATGACGAGGTAGGCCGTGACCGCCTCGCGGAAGCGTCGCCCCAGGCCACGCCCCTTCGGGGCCGCCGGGGCTGTTGCCGGGGCTGTTGCCGGGGCCGCTGGGCCTGGTGCTGGGGCGGTCGAGCCGGTCATTTCTCCGTTGACTTCGATGCGGCCGCGCTCGCCGCGCCGGTCGGGGCCGCACCTTTGGCGTCGTTCGCCATGGCCGCCCGATTGCGGGCCTCCAGGGCCGCGGCTTCCTCGGCGGTGGCGGGCCAGATCGGCTTGAAGATATACCACTGCTCCGGGGCCGGCGAGATGTGGCCCTCCAGCGCGGTGGCAATCTTCTGAGTTGCAATGGCGATGTCCGAAGGCGAGTTCGAAGGAACGAGGATCGGATCGTCGGCCGCCGCCCGGAAGGTCCCGTTCGGCAGTCTGTTGACCGAGAACGGCACAATCGCGGAGCCGTGTTTGGCCGCCAGGATCGCAGGGCCGGCCGGGAGCGTCGTCCACGAACCGAACATCTTCACCGGGATGCCGTCTTCGCGGTAGCCCCAGTCGACCAGAAGGACGAGGCCTTCGTGGCGGCGGAGAGCTCCGAAGACGCCGCGCAGATTGCGCCAGGCGATCATCTTTATGCCCCAGCGTTCGCGCATGTCGGAGAAGAGCTTGTACAGCTCTGGGTATGAGCTGTCGTCGCCGACAACGTTGATCTGGAGGCCCTGCTTGGCGAACCCGGCCGCGGCCGCTTCGTTGTTGCCAAGGTGAGCGGCCACGAGGACCACGCCCTTCGAGGCGTTGTAGATCTCCAGGAACTTATCCAGGCTGTGGACATCGAGCAGGCCGTCCAGCACCTCCGGCTTGAGCCAGGGCAGGCGCATCAACTCGATCAGGTAGCGGGAGTAGTTGCGATACGCGGCGCGGGCCATGTGGCCGGCGCGCTTGTCCTTGGGCGAGATGCCCAGGACGTGGCCGAAGTTGGCTCCCAGCCAGCGGCGGCGCTCGGGGCTGACGGCATAGCCGATCATGATGAAGAAGGCGCCCAGGCGGTACATCAACCCGGCCGGTAGGTGTCCGGCGAGCCATGACGATGTGCGCCAGAAGCTCAGCGCAGTCAAGCCCGCGAGGTGGGTGAAGAGGGTCTCCTTCTGCAGGCGGTGGGGCGCCTCGAACTTTTTCGATGTCTCCGGCTTGGCTTCCGGAGACTTGCCGGGCATGCCGAGGCGGCGTCGAGTTGACGCCGCCTCAGAGCTTGCCTCGGAACCGTTCCCGGTGGCTGCGGCGCCGGTATTACCGACGCCGCTCACCGAGTCGGAACCAATGGGTTCCTGTGTCACTTGGCCTCGACATGAGGCTTGCCGCCGCTGACCGGGGCCGCCTTCTTGACCTTCTTGGGCAGGTTTTCGGTG
>DASVKT010000193.1:0-3375 GCA_036385235.1 Candidatus Limnocylindrales bacterium
CATGCCGTGATTACCGCATCTGCCGCTGAATATGTCCTGAAGCCTGCCGCGCGGCTCCGAACACGGCTCCCGAACAGACGCCTTTGGGCTGGACAGGCCTACCGGTCGGGTCATGATCTGATCAAGTTCCGTCAGGGCTAGGCGCGAGCCTCCAGGCTCGGTGGGCGGGCGATTGGCATGACTGGATCGGGAGGGAGGCCTTCGGCCTCCGGAGAGCAGCAGCCGTCCGGGGCCGCAGCGACTGGGGCAGACGCTGGTACGTCGCCCGAACTCAGTGTCTCCGCGCTCCGAGTGGTGGCGCTCCTCGGGGCGGCTGGCGCGCTCGCCGCACTGATCGGCGAAGCGGTCTTCGTACCAGTCGGTCAGAACGTGGCCCTGATTCCGCTGACCGCGATCTTCGCTGTCGGTCTGGTCGCTGCGCTCTGGTCCGCGGCGGGCCCCATCGAGTTGTGGCAGTGGCTCTGGTCGCGATCGTGCTCGACGCCGGCGCAGTCGTGGCCGGGGTGACGTTGAATGCAAGCAACGATACGGCCGTGGCAATGCCCATGGTCGGGGCCGTCCTGCTCACCTCCGTCCTCGAACGGCGCAGGCTCATGGTGGGGTTGTTCGGAGCGTGGGTCGCCGGAATCGTCGGGTCGGCGGCTGCCTACTGACAAAGGGCCTTCTTGCGGGACCGCGCAAGTCGCGCTTTCTGTGCAAGAACGGCCAGGAGGCCAGGGTCGAGATCTACGATGCGATAGAGCGCGACGCAGACGGCCATCCCGTCGGGGTCGTCGTCCAGTTTCTCGACATCACGGAACGGGAAGTGATCCAAGAACGCCTGATGGAAGCACGCAGGCTCGAAGCGGTCGGGCAACTTGCCGGGGGCATCGCTCACGACTTCAACAACAGTCTGACCGCGATAGCCGGCTTTGCATCGCTGATCGCCGCGGGTGAGAGTCCCGACCCGCGGGAAGACGCCCGCCCGATCCTTACTGCGGCCGATCATTCGGCCACGCTGGTCCGGCAGATGCTCGCCTTTTCGAGGCGCGCTCCCCTGGAGCCGAAGCAGCTCGATCTGGGCGATTTCGCGGCCTCTCTCCTGCCGACGATCCGGTCGGTCGCGGGGTCGACGATCGATGTTCACCTCGACACCGGTGGACGACCGGCCCCGGTGTACGTCGACCCGTCCCAGCTCGAGCAGGCCGTTCTCAATCTCGCGTCGAACGCCCGCGACGCAATGCCGCTCGGCGGCGAGCTGACGCTCGCGGTGCGAATGCTCAGCGGCTGCGTGATCCCCGGCACCTCAGAAGCGGAAGAACACGCCGCCTTGATCGTTTCCGACACCGGGGAAGGGATCCCACCGTCGTCGATGCGTCATCTGTTCGAGCCGTTCTTCACGACAAAACAGCCCGGGAAAGGCTCCGGCCTGGGTCTTGCCATGGTTCACGGATTCGTGGCGCAGTCGGGGGGCCACGTCGTGGTGACTTCGCCGCCGGGTCAAGGGGCCACGGTGGAGCTCCATTTCCCGCTGTCGCAAGATCGCGATTGGGCGTAACTATCTGCCGATCGGGCGAACGGTGAAGGCCACTGAGCCGCTGGACCCGGAGCCGCCGGCCGCCTCGTAACCGGCCTGGGATGCCTTTCGACGCGTCACCGGCCCGTGGCGGCAGCCATCGCTCGTCGTCCGCTGTGACCGCGTCGCGCAGTACCTGTATCTTTTGCGAGCGGCTCACGCTCGCGACCCAGTTCGAGGAATCTTCCCGTGGCTCTGCCTCTTCGCTCTCTGACGCCCGCACCGCCCGACCCCATATTGGGATTGACGGAAACCTATCGGGCCGACACACGCCCCGACAGAGTGAATCTGTCGGTGGGGGTCTACGTGGACGAGAGCGGTCTCACGCCGTCGCTTCCATCCGTGCTGGAAGCGGAGCGGCGGATCCTCGAGAAGGGCGGTTCGAAGGGCTACCTTGCGATCGACGGGCGCCCCGGCTACAAGAAAGCCGTTCGTGACCTCGCGTTCGGGCCCGACCATGAGATCGTCGCCAGCGGCCGGTCCGTGACGGCCCAGACTCCCGGTGGCACCGGAGCTCTCAGGGTCGCTGCCGACTTCCTGCTCCAGACGGGGGCTTCAAGGACGATCTGGCTGAGCGAACCAACATGGCCGAACCATCCGCAGCTCTTCGGTCTGGCCGGGTTCGCGCTGCGGACGTATCCGTATTTGGACGAGTCTGGCCGTAGCGTGGACGTAGGCCGGATGCTCTCGGCCATTCGTTCGGCTGCGCCCGGCGACATCCTCCTGCTGCAGGGCTCATGCCACAATCCCAGCGGGGTAGACCCAGATCCGAAGGCCTGGACCGCGATCGCCGACGCGGTCGTCGATCGAGAGCTGGTGCCGCTCGTGGACTTCGCCTATCAGGGCTTTGGGTTCGGCCTGCGTGAAGATGCCGACTGGCTGGCGGGACTGGCCCGCCCGGGCCTCGAGCTCCTGGTCTGTTCGAGCTTCTCCAAGAACTTCTCGCTGTACAACGAGCGGGTCGGCGCCATGACGGTTGTTGCCGCGGACGAGAGCCGCGCCGCATCCGCCTTGAGCCACGTCAAGATCGCCATTCGCGCCAACTACTCGAATCCGCCGGCCCATGGCGCGGACATCGTGGAGACGGTCCTTGCCGATCCAATCCTCCGGGCTCAATGGGAAGTGGAGCTTGCCGGGCTGCGCAACCGGATCCTCGGCAACCGCGCCGCGCTCGTGGAGGCCCTCGTCAACGCCGGTGTGCCGGGCAATTGGGAGCCGATCCGTCACCAGCGAGGCATGTTCGCCCTGTTGGGGTTGTCGGCCGAGCAGGTGGCGCGCCTCCGCGACGAGTTCGCCGTGTACATGGTCGGCAAGGGCCGGGTCAACGTGGCCGGCCTCACCAAGGCGAACATGCCGCACGTCGTGGCGGCGGTCAAAGCGGTCCTCTAGCCACCGAAGTCTTCCGCCGGGGTCTTCCGCGGAACCAGGGTCGCGGGCGTGGCGTCTCTGGCTGGTAGACAATCTGTCTGCCGCACTTAGGGGACCTCATGGAACTCCGGCTCCCGCGATCTTGTGGTCCGTTTGCTCGACGGGCCGGAGCCCTGGTCGCGGCTTTGTCACTTGTCGCCGGTTGCGCCGTCACGAGCAGCCTGCCCGACTCCAGCGGATCTCCGGGTTCTCCTTCCGGAACCGGCTTCTATCTGCGGGCCTGGCAGACCCAGGCGCTCGCGCCTCAGGAGACGTTCTCGTGGCTCCCGGTCGTGACGATTTCGGACGGCCGGCTCATCGACGGCAGGGTGGCCGTCCCGGCCATCTATCCGGGTCCCCTCTGGATCGGCCCTTCGGCGCGGCCCATCAGCACGACCGGAGTCGCCTCGATC
>DASVKT010000194.1:0-6087 GCA_036385235.1 Candidatus Limnocylindrales bacterium
CAGAGGTTCCGTTCGGTGCCACGCTCCGAGAGATCCTGGACGTGGTCGGCGGCGTTCCAGCGCCGCACAAGCTCAAGGGCATCCTGGTCGGCGGTCCCTCCGGCGGCATCCTTCCGCCGGAAGCGCTGAGCGTCGGTTTCGACCACGATTCTCTCGATCAGGCCGGCGCCCACGTCGGCTCCGGCAGCATCGTCTTCCTAGACCAGCACGCCTGCGTCGTGGATCTGGCCGCAACCCTGACCCGCTTCAGCGCGGATCAAGCCTGCGGCAAGACGATTCCGTGCCGGATCGGCCTGCGCCGCCTGGCCGAGATCGGTGCTCGGATCTGCGAAGGCCAGCCTCGCGGCGACGAGATCGCGCGGCTGACGGACCTGTCCGTTGATATCGCGGCGAGCTCCCTTTGCTTCCACGAGCGCCGCTCGCCGCTGACCATGCTGAGCGTCGTGCGGTATTTCCGCGAAGAGCTCGATGCCCACATCCTCCGCAATACCTGCCCAGCCGGGATCTGCCACCCCAAGGCGGCATCTCGAGCCGGGGCCGCGTCCTGAGGCGTCCCATGCGAGAAACCACCCGCCGCCCCAGCCCCGCTTCTCCGCCCTCCAGCGCGCCCGCCGACTGGACGCCCGTCGACATGTCCGGCAGCTCGCCCGCAGCCCCGGCCAACGCGCCCGCCAATCCAATCGCCCCGGAAACGGCCGCGCTGGCGGAATACCACGAGAGCGCCGCCGAAACGCTTCACGGCTTGAAGCCGGCCGAGAAGCAGAAGGCCGTCTGGAACAGGCACGCCGGCCGCGTGGACGCCCGCCCGGACTCCAAGACACCGTATGACACGGTCATCCCATATGACGACTCGCTGACCGAGCGCCTAATCACGACTCAGGCGCCCCAGCGCCCGCTCTCCACTCCCAAATTCAACATCGAAGTCGACGGCCGCCAGTTCGAAGGCACGGAAGGCCAGACGATCCTGGAGGTCTGCCGAGCCAACGGCATCGAGATCCCCACGCTCTGCTACGAGCCCAAACTGCCGGGCTTCGGCGCCTGCCGCATGTGCGTGGTCGAGGTTGAGGGCGAAGACCATCCGCCCATTTCCTGCTCCCGCGCCGCCGAGGCGGGCATGGTCGTACGGACACAAACCGAGCAACTCCGCCGCCTGCGCAAGACGAACCTGGAGCTGATCTTCAGCGACCACAACGCCTACTGCCTGCCGCCCTGCCAGAACAAGTGCCCCAGCCACATCGACATCCCGGGCTTCCTCAAGGCCAATGCCGAGGGCCAGTTCCGCGAGTCGGCCCGCATCTTCAAGCGGACCATCCCGTTCCCATCCATCCTGGGGCGCGTCTGCCCGGCCCCGTGCGAGGACCACTGCCGCCGCGACGAGGTGGACGAGGCGATCGCCATCCGCGACAGCCACCGCTATGCCGGCGACCAGGTCCTGAAGGCCCAGCTGGAAGGCGTCGAGGCGCCGCTGCCGTTCGAGGCCCAGGCCAAGACGGGCAAGAAGGTGGCTGTCATCGGTTCCGGGCCGGCCGGCATGTCCGCGGCGTACTACCTGCTTCTCTCCGGCCACGAGGTCACCGTCTTCGAGCGCAACGCCGAGCCGGGCGGAATGCTCCGCTACGGCATTCCGGAGTACCGCCTGCCCAAGTCGGATGTGCTGGACCCGGAATACGAGTCCGTCTGGCGGCTCGGCGGCAAGCTCGTCTGCAACAAGGCCCTCGGCGTGGATTTCTCGCTGGACGATCTGGCCGCGCAGGGCTTCGACTCCACGATCGTGGCCACCGGCTGCTACGACACCAACAAGCTGAACATTCCTTACGACGACGGCGACGGCGTCATCGACGGGCTCGAGTACCTCAAGATCGCCACGCTCGGCCTGCCGTATCCGGGCCACAAGAAGAGCCGCGTGGTTGTCGTGGGCGGCGGCTTCACTGCCATGGACTGCTGGCGGACTTCGATCCGCCAGGGCGCCAAGGCGGTCACGCTCGTCTATCGCCGCGACATGAAGGACATGCCGGCCTCCTCCGAGGTCCACGAGGCGCTCGAAGAAGGCGGCCGAGCCGTCTTCCAGGCCGGCCCAACGCGCGTCATCGTCGACGAGAGCAACAAGGTCACCGGCATCGAGTTCATTCGAATGCAGCCCGGCGCGCCGGACGCATCGGGCCGCCGCCGCCCCGAGCCGGCTCCGGGAACCGAATTCATCATCGAGTGCGACCGCGTCCTGCTGGCCATCGGCCAGGGCCCGGATCTCTCGTGGATCGGCCCCGGCAACGAGGGCGTGGCCGCAGTCAAGCACAAGCTCAAGGCCGACGCCGTGACCTTCGAGACCGGCCGGGCAGGCGTCTTCGGCGCCGGGGATGTCCACATCGGCGCCGCAACCGTTGTCCAGGCCATCGCCGAGGGCCGCCGCTGCGCCTACGCCGTGGACGCCTTCCTGCGTGGCAACGACCTCTCGGACCTGCGCAACCGCCAGGAACTCGCGGAAGCGGAGCCGACTTTCCTCTCCATCGTGCCGTTCACCGGCGAGCCCAAGGAGGCGCGCCATCGCCTCAAGTCGCTGCCGGCCAAGGAACGGAACAAGAGCTACGTCGAGTACGAGATCCCGTACACAGCGGCAGACGTCATGGCGGAGTCCACGCGCTGCCTGCAGTGCACCTGCGAGGCGCTGGGCAACTGCGACCTGCGCCGCCTCGGCATCGAGTACGGAACCACGCTCAAGACGCTGGAGCCCGGCAACGATTCCGGCGCCGGCTTCCGGAGCATCACCGAGAACCGCTTCACCGGCGCCAACCACGACTACATCCGCGACGACAGCCACGCCTTCATCCTGCGCGAGCCGTCGCGCTGCATCGACTGCGGGCGCTGCGCCAACGTCTGCGCCGAGGTGGTGGGCGCGGCCTGCTACGACTTCATGCGGACCGGCTTCGACACGCTGGTCACCACTCCGCTGGACATGAGCCTCAACGACACGCCGTGCGTTTCCTGCGGCCGATGCGCCGAGACGTGCCCCACGGGCGCGCTCATGCCCAAGCCGCGCATCCTGGAGAAGTACGACGTGGACGAGAGCCGCTGCATTTTGTGCGGCATCTGCGTCGACGCGTGCCCCTACGATGCGCTTCGAGGCGGCCCGGACAACGAGCTGGCCCACACGGACCGCGGCAACCCGGAGATCGATCTCATCGCTCTTGCCGCGGTGGATCGCGAGACGGAAGTGACATACATCCAGCGCGAGCGCGACTGGCTGGCCCACGCCATCACCGAAGGCCGCGTCCAGGCCCCGTTGAAAGGGCTGCCGCAACTGCCCGCGTCACTCGCCGGGACCGCCGGCAAGAGCAACGGAGCCAAGTAGCCAGTGACCGCCATCGCGTTCCGGGCCGTAGGGTCGGCTCACAAGGAGGAGGGATGTCGGGCATGCCGATAGGCGAAACGATGCCGCTCATCGGGGCTCGCTGGGACGACATTCTGTTCATCACGCTCGCGGCCGCGCTGCTCGGATCGGCGCTGCTCGTCGTCACGATGCGCGACATCATCCGCTGCGGCCTGGCACTCACCGTTTCCTTCGCCTCGCTCGCGGGGATCTACGCGCTGCTCAGCAACCCGCTCATCGCCGCCACCCAGGTCCTGGTCTACGTCGGCGCCATCAGCGTCCTGATCCTCTTCGCCATCATGCTGACCGAGAAGAAGAACGCCCCCACGCAACTGGTCTTCCAGACTCAGGCGGCCGTCGCGGCCGTGGCCGCGGGCATCGTTGCCGTCGGGATCACGGTCGTGGTCGTCGCCACCAGCTGGCCGGCGCTCCCGTCGCGCCTCGCGACTCACACCGCCGACGTCGCCCGGCTGCTCTTCAAGGATTACGTGCTCCCGTTCGAGGTCGTCAGCGTCCTGCTGACCGCGGCCGTCGTCGGTGCAATCTACCTGGCCCGTCGCGAGCCGGCGGGAAGCGAGGAGGACAAGTGAGCAACTCCCTCGACTCCTACCTCATTCTCTCGGGCCTGCTCTTCGCCATCGGCGTTTTCGGTTTCCTGGCCCGGCGCAACGCGATCAGCATGCTGATGTCCATCGAACTGATGATCAACGCCGTCAACCTCACGATCGTCGCCTTCGGCGCCTTCATCGCGCCGCTGAACAAGCATGCGGCGATCATTGCCCTGATCGTCATCGCCGTGGCCGCCGCCGAGGCAACAGTGGGCCTGGCGATCGTCATCGCCATCTTCCGCAACAAGAAGACCCCGCTCGTCGACGAATACGACGCGATGCGGGAGTGAAGACCGTGACGTCGCCGCTCCACTCCGGCCCGACTCTTCCCCGTGGAGCCACGCTATGACCTACTTGATCCCGCTCATTCCACTGATCCCACTCGCCGGATTCATCATCACCGGCCTCTTGGGGCGGAGCTTCCCCAAGAGCATCCACAACGTCGCCATATACGCCGTCGTGGCTTCCTGGGTCGTGGCCATGATCGTGGCCTTTGCGGCGCTCACCCACACCTTCGGCATCCCGGACACGGGCGCCGGCATCACGCTCTGGAACTGGATCCCGGCCACCGGCTTCAGCGCCGACATGGGTTTCTTCGTGGATCCGCTGACGGCCTGCCTGCTCATCGTGGTCACGACCATCGGCATGCTCGTCCACTTCTACTCGATCGGCTACATGGCCCACGACCCGGGCCGCTGGCGCTTCTTCGCCTACCTGAACCTCTTCATGTTCTCGATGCTCACACTGGTTCTGGCGGACAACCTGCTGCTGGTCTTCGCCGGCTGGGAGCTCGTGGGCCTGTCCAGCTATCTGCTCATCGGCTTCTGGTATCCGAAGCGCTCCGCGGCACTGGCGGCCAAGAAGGCCTTCCTGGTCAACCGCGTCGGCGACATGGGCTTCGCGCTCGGCATCATGGCCATCTGGACTCAGCTCCACACCGTGAACCTGCGGGCCGTCTTCGACGGCATCGGCAGCGTCCCGCACGAGTGGCAGATCGCCATCGCTCTCCTGATCTTCTGCGGCGCAGTGGGCAAGAGCGCCCAGTTCCCCCTCCACGTCTGGCTGCCGGACGCGATGGAAGGCCCCACGCCCGTCTCCGCGTTGATCCACGCCGCCACCATGGTCAACGCAGGCGTTTACCTCGTAGCCCGCTGCAACCCCATCTTCGGGCACGCGCCGGAAGTGATGGTCGTGGTCGCCGCCATCGGCATCTTCACCGCCATCCTGGCGGCCTCGATCGCGTTCACCCAGACGGACATCAAGCGCGTCCTGGCGTACTCGACGCTCTCCCAGCTCGGCTACATGTTCGCGTCGCTGGGCGTGGGCGCCTGGACCGCGGCCATCTTCCACCTCATGAGCCACGGGTTCTTCAAGGGCCTGCTCTTCCTGGGTTCCGGCTCCGTGATCCACGCCGTGGACGGCGAGCAGGACATGCGCAAGATGGGCGGCCTGGCCCGCAAGATCCCCACCACGTACGTGACGATGCTCATCGGCTCCGTGGCGATTGCGGGAGTTCCGCCGCTGGCGGGCTTCTTCTCCAAGGACGAAATCCTGGGCGGCGCCGCGAAGAACGGCTTCCTGTGGGTCTGGTTCATCGGCTTTGTCGTCGCCGGCATGACCGCCTTCTACATGTTCCGTCTCATGGGCATGACCTTCTGGGGTCCGAGCCACGTCGACCCGGAGGTGGAGCACCACATCCACGAGTCGCCCAAGACGATGACCCGGCCGCTCATCCTGCTGGCCATCCCGGCCGTCTTCCTGGGCCTGGCGATCGGCTTCCCGCCGGAGAGCGGCCTGCTGCACACGTGGCTGGCGCCGGTGTTCGAGGACACGATCCGGAACAGCGGCCGAACGGAAGCCGCCTACAACTTCTTAGGCATCGACGGCGTCCTGGCGATCATCACCACCGCGCTGGTGGCCTGCGCCATCGGCCTCGCCTGGCGGCTCTTCGGCGTGAACATCCGCTGGTTCGGCATCCACGCCGAACCGCGACCGGATCGGGTCCGGGAACTCAGCGCCCGCCCGAGGCTGGCCGCGCTCTACCGCGGCTCATCGAACAAGTGGTGGTTCGACGAGATCAACAACCAGCTCTTCGTGGTCTGGGGCGGCAAGCTC
>DASVKT010000195.1:0-7607 GCA_036385235.1 Candidatus Limnocylindrales bacterium
CGACGCGGACCGTCTCGCCATTGAAGGGCTGAGGCCGTATTTCGAGGGCAGCGGCCATCCGGACGCAGTGCTTCGCTACGTTACGGCCGAGGGTTCCCCATCCTCAGCTTCGATGCTGCGCAGCTTCGACAACGTCGTCGAATTGGCCCGTGTGGACATGAGCACGCCCTCGTTCCTGCCGCGCACAAATGACGCGGTGGACGCGATCCGCGCCCATCTGTCGACATCGGGTGTCTTGCCTGCCGGCCTGGCGGCCCAGGTCAGCGGCCAGGCAGGCATCGGCCGCGACTACTTGAATGCGATCAAGGACGGAACTGATCGGACGACTCTGGTCACGATCGTGCTGGTTGTGCTGGTGCTTCTGCTCATCTATCGAGCCCCTCTGGCGGCCCTGGCCCCGCTCCTGACCATCGGCTCCGCCTTCATGGTGGCGCGCGGCATCCTGGGCTTCATGGCTCAGGGCGGCTGGCAGCTGTCGTCGGTGCTGGACTCGTTCATCGTGGTGCTCGTCTTCGGCGTGGGCACGGACTACACGATCTTTTTCATCTCGCGCTTCCGCGAGGAGCTGGCCCATCGCGAGCATGACGAGGCCCTGAGGGTCACGGTAAACAGAATCGGGGCGGTGATTGCGGCCTCGGCGGCGACGGTGATCGTGGGCCTGGGGTCCATGGCCGCGGCCCGATTCGGGATGATCCAGACCACCGGTCCGGCCCTAGCGATCGCCGTCTTCGTGACATTGATGGCAGGTTTGACGCTCACTCCGTCTCTGCTGGCCATCTTCGGCCGGCACATCTTCTGGCCGTTGCATGAGGCGATTCGCGCGGCGCCCGAGACGGCAGGCCCGGCAGCCACCGCCGACGCCGGCGCGGACGGCCCCGAGCGCGGCATCTGGGCATCTCTTGCTCGCCGCATCACCGCTCGGCCGGGGGCAGTCTCCGGGTTGGTTCTGGTCTTCCTGATCGTGCCCGCCCTCTGGCTCCCGCAGTTGAAGCAGAACTTCGACGTCCTCAACGAGCTTCCGTCCGGCATCGAGTCGCGGCAGGGATATGAGACGCTCGCCAAGCATCTGGCGGAGGGGCATCTCATGCCGGTCACCGTGCTGGTCAAGCTGCCGAGTTCCTCGCCGGCCTGGTCGTCGCAGTCGGGGCTTACCGGCATCGGCGCCCTGGAAAGCCAGATCGCCGGGCTGGCGGATGTCCACTCCGTGCGCAGCGCTGTGGACCCGATGGGCGAGGGTGCGGTTTCGGACCTGGCCCGTCCGTCGGCGCAACTGGCCAGGGCCGCCAAGGTACTCGGCGGCGGCCCGCTGCCGGACATCAACGCGCTTCTCGGAGATGGCAGCCTGGCCACGCTCAATTCCTCTTCCGCATACGTGAAGGGCCTGGCGGTCGCGTACCCCGGTCGTGATGAAGCCGACATGACCGCGACCGATGCGGACCTGGACATTCTCATAGGCGCCATCGTCGACGCCCGCAAGCAGGCGCTCGTCGCCAACCAGCTCGACGCCACGGCGACTCAGCTTGCAGCCACAAACCCCGGCGGGCCGCAGGGTGGCCCCGCGACTCAACTCGCGGCCCTCAAATCCTATCTGGACGCGCTCGGCGTCGCCCTTCCGGCCGTGACCGCCCAGCCGTCGTACAAAGCGGCGATGACTGCCATCGCGTCGTTCTCCGCGAGCCCCAGCCCCGCCGTGCACAACCAACTGCTTATCGCGCTTGGCGATCTCTCCACCTGGTTCAAGGCCCGGCCGACCCCGTTCTACTTCGACGCATCGGTGGCAACCACGCAAGTTGCGCCCGGCGCCGACGTTCAAACGATCAGGGCGAGACTCCACGATGAGTTCGTCCGCCTGGCCGCGGCATTCACGCCGGCCGATTTGTACGCGTCGCCGGACCTGATGACCGCCTATGTTTCTGGCGACGGAACCGTGGCCCGCCTTTACATCACCACGGCAACCAACCCCTACGACACCCAATCATTCGACACGATCAGGAAGCTGCGGACGCTCCTGGCTTCGCCCCAGCCCGGCGTCCTGCCCGGCAGCACGGTCTACATTGGCGGCGCCACGGCCGAGTTCGCGGACGTCCAGGACACCATCTCGGCGGACTTCCTGCGCGTTGCCGCAATCACGATCATCGGTATCCTGCTGGTCCTGATCCTGTTGCTGCGGGCATTCGTGGCCCCGGTCTACCTGGTAGTGACGGTGCTGCTCTCCTACGCCACGAGCCTCAGCGTCTCGGCCTTGATCCTGCAGCACGTCTTCGGTCAGGCCGGCATCAACTACTTCATACCGCTCATAGTCTTCGTGTTACTCGTGGCCCTCGGATCGGACTACAACATCTTCCTGATGTCGCGGGTCCGCGAAGAGAGCTCCGCTCGAGACCTGCGCTCCGGGATTCGGGTCGCCTCCGCCAGGACCGGCACGGTTATCACTTCGGCCGGTCTGATCCTGGCCGGGACCTTCGGGGCGCTGGTGGCCTCGCCGCTTCAGCTGCTGTTCCAGGCCGGGCTGGCCGTTGCACTCGGCGTCCTGGTGGATACGTTCGTGGTTCGGAGCTTGCTGGTTCCCGCAATCACCGCCTTTGTCGGTGAACTGGCGTGGTGGCCGTTCCACAGGGGTGGAGCAAAGTAGGGCCAAAATACTCAGCATTCCGTGCCACAGCGGCCCCATGAGCGCCCCTGGCGCGGCATACAATCGGTGACCGGATGGGCGTTTCTGCCCGCCCGCATTGACGAGTGGTCGTCGATCCTGGGAGTGTAGAAATGCCTAAGCAGGGCGCCGCTGTCTCGCCGGCTCAGGCCCCGGCGCCGGCCGAGGCCGCTCGACCGCTCGATTGCATCGTTCTGGTCAAGCAGGTTCCGGACGTCTCCAACATCCCGGAGGACGCCTGGGATCGCGAAAAGGGGACCTTGAAGCGGGCGATGCTGGACAGCATCCTCAATCCCCTGGACCTCCAGGCGCTCACCTTTGCCGAGCGCATCACCGCCGCCACCGGCTCGCGGACCATCTACCTATCGATGGGCCCTCCCCAGGCTTGCGAAACGATCGTCGACTGCCAGTCGCGAGTTCCGGGTGAGGGGATCCTCCTGACGGACCGCGCCTTCGCCGGCGCCGACACCGTGGCCACGGCCTACTCACTTGCCTGCGCAATCCGGCGCATCGAGAAGGAAATCCTCGGCGGCAGCCGTGAGTACGTGATCGTCACCGGTATGCAGTCCGTGGACGGCGACACGGCCCAGGTTCCGCCGCAAATTGCCGAGGAGCTCGGGATCGAGCACATCGCCTACGCCGAGGGCATTGATGTCGGCGCAGAGTTGCACATCCGCCGCATCGGCCCGCAGGGCATGGAGACAGTCCGGCCGCTCAGGTACCCGGTGCTCATCACGGTTACGGCCTGCATGGATCCGCTCTATCGCTCGTTCCACCAGGCTCGGGAGGCGCGCGCCGGCACGGTTCAGGAGTGGAATGCGGCGTCCGTCGGCGCGGATCCCGCTCGGACCGGCCTCGCCGGATCGCGGACCCAGGTTTACCGCATCTTCTCGCCGAGCGAGGAACGCTCCAAGGCGTGCGAGTTCATGCATGAACCGGCGGAGTTGATCGACGTGATCAAAACCCGCTACCAGTCTGCGGCTCAGGGGCGTGCTGCGGCGGTAGCCGAGTCGTACAGCCTGGAAGGCCAGACGCCGTCCTATACCGGCGAGTTCTGGGTGCTCGCGGAGCGCGAGGGCGACGGGATCAAGTCCGTCTCGATCGAGTTGCTGGCCAAGTCCCGCGAGTTGGCGGCCGGGCTCGACGCCTGCGTCGGCGCGGTTCTGCCGTGCGGTAAGGCCGGCGACCTCCCGGCCCAGTTGATTGCGGCCGGCGCGGACTGCGTCTACGTGATCGAGCACCCGCTCCTGGAAGAGTTCATGCCCATGCCGTTCAAGACGGCAATCAGCGAGATCGTCCGCGAGCGCAAGCCGCAGGTGATGCTCTTCGGGGCCACGCCGATGGGCCGCGAGCTGGCGCCGCGGGTCGCCTACGCCTGCGGCTGCGGCCTCACCGCCGACTGCACCAAGCTTGAAGTCGGTGACTACGCCAAGGGTGCGGTCAACCTGGTGGGCATCCTGAAGCAGACCCGTCCCGCGCTCGGCGGCAACATCATGGCCACGATCCTCACCAAGGACTCGCCGACTCAGATGGCCACGGTCAGGCCGGGCGTCTTCAAGGCGCCGCCGCCGGACTCGACCAGGATTGGCCGGGTTGTCCAGGTGAAGGCGGAACTGAACGAGAAGGAACTGCGCGTCCGCTCGATCGCGGTTGAGTCGTTCGCCAGCAAGGCCTCCATCCGCGACGCGGAGGTCGTCGTATCGGGCGGGCACGGCCTTCGCTCCAAGGCGGACTTCGAGCGCTATCTGGAGCCTCTGGCGGAGGCACTCGGCCGCGTACTGAAGGCCGACGCGAAGGTCGGAGCCTCGCGAGTCGCGGTCGAGGACGGCTTCAGCACCCACGACCGCCAGGTTGGGCAGACCGGAACCACGGTTCAGCCCCGGCTTTACCTGGCGCTCGGGATCTCCGGAGCGGTCCAGCACATCTCCGGTATGCAGGGCTCGGAGACCATCGTCGCGATCAACAAGGATCCAAAGGCTCGGATCTTCAACTACGCGGACTACGGCATGGTCGGCGACATCGAAACGATTGTGCCCGGGCTGATCCGTGAACTGGATGGTGGCAAGTAATGAAGCCGATCGATGTTCTGGTTGTCGGCGCCGGCCCGGCCGGTCTGGCCACGGCGATCCGCGTCCGCGAACGCCTGACTGCGGAAGGCCGCGAGGCCACGGTTGTCGTCATCGACAAGGCCTTTGGACCCGGATATCACAACCTGTCGGGCGCGGCGTTTGAGGCCGCGTGCCTGGAGGAGCTCCTGCCCGGCTGGCAGGCCGAGCGGTCCATCCTCAGCGAGAACGTCTTCCCGGTCCAGCGCGACGAGATGTACTTCCTGCTCGGTGGCGCCGCGATCAAGATCCCGCATTTTGTCGTGCCCAAGCGGATGCACCACAAGGGCGACGTCACTATCTCGCTCTCGCGCCTGGTCCAGTTCATGGCCCAGCGGGCCGCCAAGCGGGGAGTGGAGATCTACCACGGCTACTCCGCGCGCTCACTCATCGTCGAGGACGGCGCCGTCAAGGGCGTGAAGCTCTCGGACGTGGGTCTGGACAAGGCTGGCGACAAGAAGTCCAACTACCGGCCCGGGGAGGAGATTCGGGCGAAGGTCACGATCCTGGCCGACGGCACGCACGGCGTGTTGAGCCAGCAGTTCGGCGAGTTGTTTGGCCGGGGCCGCAATCCGCAGGTCTATTCGATCGGGATCAAGGCCGTCGTGCAATTCCCGGGCGAGAACCCCTTCGGAGCCGGGCGCGTCGTGCACACCCTGGGCTCGCCCGCGCCGAGCAGCGTTTTCGGCGGCGGCTTCATGTACAGCCTGGGCGAGAAGACCGCGGCCGTGGGCCTGATCCTGGGTTTGGATTGGAAGTTCGGCGACCTGAACCCGCAGCGCGAGTTCGAGCGGTATCGCGCTCATCCCTTCATCGAGAAGCTGCTCAAGGGTTCCGTGACGCTGGCCACCGGCGCCAAGACGATCCCCGAGGGTGGGTTCCTCTCGCTGGGTGCCTTGACCACCCCGGGTGCGATCGTCGTCGGAGATGGCGCCGGGTTCGTCAACATGGAGAAGATCAAGGGCATTCACTACGCCATCGGTTCCGGCATCTGCGCCGCCGAGACGATCGCGGATGCGTTTGCCGCCGATGACTTTGGGGCGGCCGCGCTGGCGCCCTACCGCGACCGGCTCGAGAAGCGCGGCATCATGCGCGAGCTGGAACACGCCCGCAACTACCGTCAGAGCTTCCACCATGGGCTCTACTTCGGAACGCCGCTGTCTCTGATCCAGAGCAAGCTGCCGATGAAGCTCAAGACTCATCCGGACGCCACAGGCACCAAGCCGGGCAAGCGCCTGGGCCGCAAGGATCCGGGGCGCATGGATCAGGCCACGTTCGTGTCGCTCACCGGTTCTCTGCACCGAGAAGACGAGCCCTCGCACGTCACCATCCTTGATCCGGCGAAGTGCGTCGAATGCGAGGCTCGTTTCTCAAACTCCTGCACCCACTTCTGCCCCGGCCAGGTCTACCGCTGGAGCGGCGAGTCCGCGTCGGTGGTGCTGAGCCCGTCCAACTGCCTCCACTGCATGACCTGCACGGCGAAATGCCCGTACACAAACATCCAGTGGGTTGCGCCCGAAGGTGGCGAGGGGCCGCGGTTCAAGGCGATGTAGGGGGAGGGGTCTCTCGGCGCGATCAGTGCTGCCCGATCCTCGCGGCGCGATCGCGCACATGTACGCACGGTGCGTACGGCTTTGGGCGACTTCGCCGCCGACGCTCTCGCCGGCGCGGTAACGCAGCCCCACACCGCACCGATTGCGCCGATTTCGGGTTGACTCGGGCCCGGAAAGCCCTCCTTCGGGCCCGGAAAGCCCTCCTTCGGGCCCGAAAAGGACCCCTCCCTGAAGAGCGCATCGCGCAGCCGACCGGGACCAGGCCGATCGGTTGATTCCTGTACGCCTCTCGCGTACATGCGCAAGATCGGCATCATCGACCCCGCCGCGCCCCGCGGCCCATCGACCCCGCCGCCCCGCGACCCATCGACCCCGCCGCGCCAGGCGCAACCGCCCTGCGGCCGGTCGTTTCGCGGCGCACCTTTCA
This sequence comes from Candidatus Limnocylindrales bacterium, assembly GCA_036385235.1. GTDB lineage: Bacteria > Chloroflexota > Limnocylindria > Limnocylindrales > CSP1-4 > Fen-1039. Next base: position 6,736 of record DASVKT010000195.1, read on the forward strand.
CCAAGCGCGCCCGATCGGGCCGACTGCCGGAGAACACGAGAGAGAAATGAAGATTCCGAACGAGCTACGTTTCCTCATTCGAGTCGGCGTAGTCGTTGCACTCGTCGTCTTCGCGAAGGTTGCGGTCCACTACCTGGGCTGGGAAGTCATCCAGCTGAACGCGCTCTTCACCGGCATCATCGCGGCCAACGTCTTCCTGATGGGCTTCCTCCTGAGCGGCGTCCTGTCGGACTACAAGGAGAGCGAGCGCCTCCCCGGCGAACTGAGCGCGTGCTTGGAGAACATGGCGACCGAAGTGGTCGGCATCGGGATCACCAAGCCCGACGCCGACATCAGGCCGGCCCTTTCGCGGATCTCGAAGCTGGCAAACGACATTCACGGCTACTTCTACAAGAAGGTCGATATCGCTGACCTGCTCGAGGGCGTGAATGGCCTGACGGCGCAGTTCGAGTCGATGCAGCCGATGACGCAGGGAACATTCATCGCCCGGCTGAAGCAGGAGCAGAGCACGCTCCGTCGCACGCTGATCCGCATCAACATCATTCGAGAGACGAACTTCGTCTCTACCGGCTACTTGCTGGCCGATATGATCACGATCCTGCTGTGCGTCGGGCTCGTGCTGACCAGTGTGGACCCGTTCTACGAATCGCTCTTCTTTGCGGGCGTGATCTCGTATCTGATGATCTTCCTGCTCATGTTGATCCGCGACCTGGACAACCCATTCGGCTACTACGAGTCCGGGTCCAGCGCGGACGTAACTCTTCAGCCGCTGGACGATACCGTTGGTCGGCTGGCGAAGCTCGCAGAGACGGTCGCCGGGCCGAGGGTTGTGGCAGCGGCCGTGCAGGCAGCGCAGCCTGCGCCGACAGTGG
>DASVKT010000196.1:0-3997 GCA_036385235.1 Candidatus Limnocylindrales bacterium
CCGTTGAGCACCGCGCTCAGGACGAGGGCCGTGATCGGGTTGATTCCCAGGAAGTTGATGGCCATCCCGACAAGCGTGGCCGCGATGATGACCACGTAGAACTGCGGCGCCCGGGGGAGCTTGTGATCGAGGCCGGACCGCCAGCCGAAGGCTTCGGAAACGCCGTATGCCGCTGACCCCGTAAGCACAGGCACGGCCAGCACTCCGGCTCCGATCAGCCCGATGGCAAGCAGAAAGGCGGACGCGTCGCCCGCAAGCGGACGCAACGCCGGGGCGCATTGGTTGCCGACGTCACATCGTGCTTGCCGGCCACGAACAAGGTGGCGCCTGTGGTCAGGATGATGAAGTAGGCCACGATCTCCGAGAAAACCATGCCTGCAACCGTGTCCCACAGGGCGTACTTGAGCTCGAACCGAGTGGCCCCTTGGCGGTGCCTTAGCGCGCGCCGCCCGATGCTGATCTGCTCCTCGACTTCCTGGCTGGCCTGCCAGACGAAGAGATAGGGAGAGATGGTGGTGCCCAGGAGCGCGACGAGGATGCCGATGTACGCCGGGTCGAGAGAGATGGTCGGGATCAGAAACCCAAGCAGGACCTTGACCAGGTCCGGCCGTGCAAAGAGGGCAGCCCCGATGTACGCCAGCAGGGCCAGCGACAATCACTTGAAGACTTTGTCAATAAGGCGATAGCCTCCGAAGACCTGAAGCCCGATGATTCCCAGGCTGACCGGGATAATGAAGACAATCGCGGGTATCGGAACGAGCAGGTTCACGGCCGCCGCGATCGCACCGATGTCGGCGCCGGCGTTCAGCGTGTTGGCGATGACCAGGCCGATCACCGCCGGGTAGAGGGCACGGTGGTAGTGCTCGCGGAGCACACCCGCGAGGCCTTTGCCGGTGACGAGACCGATCTTGGCGCACATGTATTGGACGGCCGTCTGCATCGGCAGCATCGCGATGGCCGTCCAGAGCGTCGCGAAGCCCTACCGCGCGCCTGCCTGAGCGTAAGTCCCGATGCCGGACGTATCGTCGTCAGATGCCCCGGTGATCAGGCCCGGGCCAAGAGCCTTGACCAGACGCTTGATAGGGTTTGGCTCGGCCCGCAATTCGGCCGCCTTGGGGTTGGCGGGGCGTGACGGGTCCACTCGCGGCTCAACAGGGGGCCTTAAGCTGCTTAGCCCGGCCCTCAGTCGCCATGCGTGCCCTTCAGTTGCGCCTGCCAGGCTTTCAACTGGCGGTACACGGCCGGCGCACCGACCGGCAGACCTTCGGTCAGGGGCAGTGCTTCAGGGCATAGGATGAATGGCTCGGCCTGCCAGCCGCCGAGGCCGCCATGCGAACCGACGAGCTCCTCGAACCCGGTGACTTCTTCCGATACAGGGTCGATCGCGCCCAGCAGGATCAGGTCGCCGACGTTGGGGAAGCCGTCGAGGTGGAGCAGGTTCTCGACCGCCCGTGGACCGTAGGCGTCCAGCGAGTCGGGGCCTTCAATGTGTGCGGCCGCTAGGTCGAGCCGGCCGTGTGGCCCCAACACCAGCGGGCTCCCAGATGCGGACCGGACCATCAGCGCCCCAATCCCCGGATGTCGTGCCAGTCCCTCAATCAGGTGTGGGTAGCGTGTTTCTATGGCCGTGTCGGTCATCCGGTCGGGCTGACTCGTGAAGTAGACGTGCGCCAGGTTGCCGGACGAGGCCACCACGACGTCCGGGGTCGCGGCCGCGCTGCTCTTGGCGGCGCCCTGGAAAGGCCTCAGTGCGCCGGGCAGCAGACGCGCGAGCAGCGATCCAAGACCCGGGCCTCGGCTCAACTCCGCCGCAATGCGTCGGCCCATGCCGGCGGATTCGACTGAGTCGGTGGTGCCCACGACGCTCATGGAACCCGGCAGCAGCGCGGCGATGATCGCCTCGAGCGGCTGGCCGTACCGCTGGCTGAAGGTCGCCCCCAGACACTGGCCGTGGTCGGATAGCACGACAAGTCGATAGGCCCGGCTGGTGTGGCGAGCAGCCTTCACCAGTGACCCGATGGCCCGATCGATGCCTGCGAGCGCATCGATGGCCTCCGCACGCTCAGGCCCGCAGTGGTGGGAGATGGCGTCGTAACCCGTGTAATCAACGTAGATCGTGGGCGTCTGGCGGAACATCTCTTCGATGACGAAGGCGGTGGAGACTGTGCGCAGGGCAATGTTGGTGACGGCTCGCTCGACGGCGTATGGCAGGCCGCGGGGCATGCGCGGCTCGACTAACCGACCGCGCTGGCGCTCGGCTTGATACAGCTCCTTGGCCATCTCGCCGATCATGAGCACCAGCAGTCGCAGGTAGTTGACCGAGGTAGCCAGGAAACCGCGCAGCCGCCTTCCGTCGTCGGCCGGTTTGCCTTCCCCGATCGTGGCCATGGTCAGGTAGCTGCGCGGTGCATCGCCGGTCAGGAGATTGCCTATGCTGGCCCCATCGTCGGCGAGCAGACCCGTGCCATCGCTTATGCGACGGACGATTTCGGCTGCATCGTCCGGGTGGTTGGCGACGAGCAGCCGGTTGCTCGACTTCTCGTACCAGCGGAAGCCGGCTATGCCGTCGTTGCGGCCGTGAAGGATCCCCGCCTGACTTGCCGGAGTCGTCGGCGGCAGCATTGCGACCCAGGGGTGGAGGGTCGCGCCATCGTCGCGAACCAGACCGCCCAGCACCGGCACCCGCCCACCCCGAATGGCATGCTTCAGGACGGGCAGGCTGAGCCCGTCAATCTGGACCGCGAGCAGTCCGGGCGTGGGTTCCGGCGCGCGCCCACGGTTGTGCGCAACCAATCGCCGAACCAGCACGCCGTAGTAGGAATCGTCGTCGCTCACCGCTACCAGTTCGGCGAACAGCGTGTTGAGTATCGTCAGCAGCGCCGCGGCCCAGATCGCGGTCCCTGCGCCCCCCACCGATACGCCCGGGACCACTCGTCCGACGGCAATGATGGCCACTACCTGGACCACAAGGCCGATCGCTTGAGCGACGAAGATCGGCCAGGCCACGAACAACCACTGCAGGACGATGTCGGTGGAGCTGTTGAGGGCCAGCATCAACAGCCCGGCCAGCAAGAGGGCACCTAGGCCATCGATCCTGAGCCCGGGGAGCATGAAGGTGGTTATGGCGAGCGCCAGGCAAGCTCCCACGTAGGACAGGAGCGCGCGGCGCAGGAGAGCCAGGCGGGCCGGGCGCCACTCCCACATCAGTCGAGCCTGGAGCCGGTAGGACGCGACCAGGCCGCGGTTCGGCGGGGCAGACTTCCGTCCAACGCCGGGCGTCATCGAACGGCACCCCGACCCAATTCCATCGATTCCCCGGGCTCCAGAATGCGCACTTCAACGCCCGGGGCGCGCGCCGCGACAGCTGTCCGGAAGGCCGGCCCCGGTCGCTCGAATCGACGGCTCGCCATGCGACGCAGACCGAGCGGGTAGAGCGTGCCCCAGTGGATTGGGATTGTGACAGCGGGTGATATTCGCCCCGCAGCCTCTGCCGCTCGGCCGGGGTCCATGTGGCCGGCGCCAAGCCGCGGACCCCAACCGCCTACCGGCAGAAGCGCCACGTCGACACGCCCGGCCAGGTCCGTCATGGCCGGGAACAACTCGGTATCGCCGGCAAAATAGACGCCGCTCGATCCCTTGATGAGGACACCAAGGGCATCTTCTGAAGTCGTGAACAACGAGCGGCGGCGACCGTGCTCGGCATGAACGGCCTCCAGCGTCAAGTCGCCAACTTGCAGACGATCCCCAGCCCGCACCTCGTGGACGATCCCAGGCGCCGCCTTTGCGACGATCCGCCCGAGCCCGACCGGGACGATTAGCGCAGGCCGACCAGGCAGAGCCCGAAGCGACGACATATCCAGATGGTCCCAATGGCCGTGGCTGATGAACACCGCAGCGAGATCCGCGAGGTCTTTCTGGGAGGCGACGGGCCACTGACGCCGAATAGCCCCGGCCATGTGACCGAGCATCGGATCCGTGAGCACACGAACGCCGTCGA
>DASVKT010000197.1:0-4708 GCA_036385235.1 Candidatus Limnocylindrales bacterium
AGGGCCGGGCAGGGGCCTTCCCGCCCGCAACTAATGGTTGCAATTCCGATTCATTTCGCAACCTTTCTGGGTCGAAGTGTCGCGAAGACTTGGACTGAAACCCCTCCTTCCGTTAACTTTCAACCTCTACCAATCAGCAGAGTCCCTCGGCGGCCGACCGGAGGGATCTCGGTAAGGCCGCACTCGTTTCACAACCGCCGATAGGAGTCGAAGTGACCGCCCGCCAGAAAGCCATCGAGTCAATCGCCAACCTCAAAGTTGCGTCCACTCAGAACTATCTCGAGAACGCCGGCGAGGACATCTACGGCGAGTACGTCTTCCACGAAGCCGCTCAGCGCCAGTACCTTTCCAAGCCGGTCTTCAAGAAGCTGCGCAAGACGATCGAGGGCCATGAGGCCTTCGACCCGGCCATCGCGGAGGCGGTTGCCCAGGGCGTCAAGGAATGGGCGATGGCGCACGGTGCCACCCACTACACCCACTGGTTCGTGCCGATGACCGGCGGCAGCGCCGAGAAGCACGACTCGTTCCTGAGCCCGTCCGGCGACGGCCTCACGATCGCCGAGTTCTCGGGCAAGGGCCTCATCCAGGGCGAGCCGGACGCCAGCTCCTTCCCGTCGGGCGGCATCCGCTCCACCTTCGAAGCCCGCGGCTACACCGCCTGGGATGTCACCAGCCCGATCTTCCTGCAGGTCGAGCCGAACGGCGTGACCCTGACGATCCCCACCGGCTTCGTCTCCTACACCGGCGAGGCTCTGGACCACAAGATCCCGATGCTTCGCTCCCAGGAAGCTGTCGGCAAGCAGGCCCTCCGCGTCCTGAAGTGGTTCGGTAACGACACCACCAAGCGCGTCTTCACCAACATCGGCCCCGAGCAGGAGTACTTCCTGGTCGACCGCCGGCTGGCCGAAATGCGCCCGGACCTCATCCTCACCGGCCGGACCCTCTTCGGTGCCCCTTCCCCCAAGGGCCAGGAGCTCGAGGATCAGTACTTCGGCAGTATCCGTGAGCGCATCCTGGCGTTCATGATGGATCTGGACCGCGAACTGTGGCGCCTCGGCATCCCCTCCAAGACCCGTCACAACGAAGTGGCGCCGGCCCAGTTTGAGATGGCTCCGGTCTACGAAGCCACCTCGGTCGGCTCGGACCACAACATGATCGTCATGAGCACGATGAAGCGACTCGCGCCCAAGCACGGTCTCATGTTCCTGGCCCACGAGAAGCCTTTCATCGGCATCAACGGCTCGGGCAAGCACAACAACTGGTCCATGGGCACGGATGACGGCGAGAACCTTCTCGAGCCCGGTAGCAACCCGCACGACAACGCCCAGTTCCTGGCCTTCCTGGCCGCGATCATCCGCGGCGTGAACGTCCATGCGGATCTGCTTCGTGCCGGCATCGCCGACGCGGGCAACGACCATCGCCTCGGCGCCAACGAAGCGCCGCCGGCTATCGTCTCGATCTTCCTCGGCTCTCAGCTCGAGGACGTCGTCGAGCAGCTCGGCAAGGGTGCCGCCTCCACGTCCAAGGCCGGTGGGTCGATGGAGCTGGGTGTGACCACTCTGCCGGTTCTGCCGCGCGACGCCACGGACCGAAACCGGACCTCGCCTTTCGCCTTCACCGGCAACAAGTTCGAGTTCCGCGCCGTCGGCTCCTCCGCTCCCATCTACTGGCCGCAGACCGTGCTCAACACGGCCGTCGCCGACTCGCTGGAGAAGCTGGCCGACGAACTGGACAAGCTCGAGGATTGCGACTTCGCCGGCCTGACGAAGATCCTGTCCAAGATCATCCAGGACAACAAGCAGGTCCTCTTCGAGGGCAACAACTACTCCGACGAATGGCACGCCGAGGCTGCGAAGCGCGGTCTGCCGAACAACCGCAGCACCGTCGACGCCCTACCGGCCCTCGAGACCGCGAAGGCCAAGAAGGTCTTCTCCCACTTCGGCGTTCTTTCCGAGCGTGAACTCGCCGCCCGCGTCGAGATCAACTGGGAGCGGTACGTCAAAGTCTCCAACATCGAGGCCAACTGCTCGCTGGATATGGCCAAGACCATGATCCTGCCCGCGGCTGTGAAGTACCTGGCGCTGTTGGCTTCGGCCGGCTCGTCCAAGGGCGTCACTCATGTCGCGGTCACGGTTGCCGCCCTGGCCGACCAGCTCGTCGACGCCATCCACGCCCTGGAGCACGCCCAGCACGAAGCCCACGAAGCGGGTTCCGTGAAGGCAGAGGCCAAGGCGTTCCACGACGTGGTGATCCCCGCTCAGAACGCGGTTCGCGCCGCGGCCGACGAGCTCGAGACCCTCGTGGCGGACGACCTCTGGCCGCTTCCCAAGTACCGTGAGCTCCTTTTCCAGTACTAGTCTGGTTCTGCAATACCCCTCCGGCCTTCGGGTCGGAGGGGTTTTTGATTGGGGGTGGCCGCCCGGCCCCGGCCAGCCCGGTACTAGTCCGCTCGGCACCGGCCCGCTCGGCACCGGCCGGCTCGGCACCGGCCAGCCCGGGCGCCGGAACTTGCCGAATGGCCATCACCCGGACATAGGCCGCGTCTGGACTCGGCCAGCCCGGCACCGTGGTCCACCCGCCGGAGATCGGCCCCGGAGCCTGGGCCCGGAGATCGGCCCCGGAGCCTGGGCCCGGAGATCGGCCCCGGAGCGCGCAGCGTTTGCCGAATTCACATCAGACCGACACGGGGAAATGGTCGGCCGCCGCCGAGTCGCCTCTCGATGCCGGGAGGCCCTGAATTGGGCTCGATCGACCGCGGAATGGTGCCTTCAGGCCCCAGAATCGCGACGCTGGGGAGGTCAAGCGGAGGTTGAGAATGGCCGGAAGACGGTCCGATGTGAATCCGGCAACTTTGGCCGGTCGGATCGCGTAACTGCGCGGGAGCGCGCAACTGCCCGGGAGCGCGCAACTGCCCGGGAGCGCGCAACTGCCCGGGAGCGCGCAACTGCCCGGGAGCGCGCAACTGCCCGGGAGCGCGTAACCGCCTCCGCGCGGTCCGCCTCCGCGCTCCGGCTACTTCTCGTGCGTCGTTTTGGCCTGTGCCGCCAGCGCGGCCTTCGTCGCCACCACCGCTGCGGCCAACCCCAACTCGAAGTCCTCGCGCAGGTCCTCGATATCCTCCAGGCCCACCGAGCAGCGGAGCAGACCCGGGGCGATGCCACTAGCCGCCAGCGCGGCTTCGTCCAGCTGGCGGTGGGTGGTGGAAGGTGGGTGAGTGATGATCGTCCGGACCGCTCCCAGCGAGGCGGTCCGTTCCGATATGCGCATCGCGTCCAGGAATGCGCGACCGGCCTCGCGGCCACCGCTCAGTTCAAACGCCAGCATGCCGCCGAAGCAGTCCAGCTGCCGCACGGCCACTTCGTGGCCGGGATCCGGCGGGAGGCCGGGGTAGTGGACCCGCTCCACGCCATCCTGGCCGGTCAGCCAGGCCGCCAGGTCCATGGCCGTCTCGCTGTGGCGCTCCATTCGGAGCGACAGTGTCGGCAGTCCACGCAGGACCAGAAACGCGGCTAGTGGCGCGAGCGCGCCGCCGACGTCTACAAGGACCGGCCGGAGCGAGTCGACAAGTTCGCGCCGACCCACCACGACCCCGGCCAGCACGTCGGCGTGGCCGGACAGGTACTTGGTAGCGGAGTGCATCACCAGATCTGCGCCGTGCTCGATCGGGCGGCAGGCGTAGGGCGAGGCGAAGGTGTTGTCCACCAGGAGCAGGGCGTTGTGCCGATGCGCTACCTTCGCAAGCGCGGCGATGTCCGAAACGACAATCGTTGGGTTGGAGATGGTCTCGACATACAGGACCGGCGCGCCGCTCCGGGCCAACGCATCCCCAACCGCCGCCACATCCGTGGTGTTCACGAACTCCGTGGCAATCCCAAAGCCGGCCAACACGCGGGTCATCAGGTCTCGCGTGGTGCCGTAGACGGCCTGCGCGGCCACGATCGTTTGGCCGGAGCGGACCGTGGAAACGAGCGTGGCATGAATTGCGGCCATGCCGGTTGCGAATGCGAGTCCTGCCTCCGCGCCCTCGAGGTCGGCGATGGCAGATGCCAGGGCGGACGTTGTGGGGTTGTCGATTCGGCTGTAGGCGTAGCCGGCTCGGGCGCCCGTCAGGACGTCGCCCAGCTCCGCGGCGTCGCCGGCGGAGAACGCCGCGGCCTGATAGATGGGGATCGCCGACGGGGTTTGGTTGACTTCCGGCGAGCGGGTGGCGGCGAGGATTGCGCGGGTCGAAAAGCGGGCCATGCGCAGATCGTAGCGGATGCGGCGACCGATGCCGACGCGGACCCGGGACGTTGGTGTGCCTCGGCTAGGCCACGCCCGGCCACGCCCGACGACGCCAGCCTCCCGGCGACCTCGCGGCCCGCCGCAGACTCCCAGGAAGCCGCCGTACAGTGGCCCGTGGCCCATTCGGGCGGCAACCACCAACACGGCCAACGCGACGAGCAATACCGTGGCCGCCCCGATGATCCCCAGAAGAGCCTCGGAGGCAATCATGAACCCCACCCTGGGCGCTGCCCGTGCATCGACGCGACAGCGCGTGAAGATGCTAGTTCCATGGATTGGGAGGAAGGGGTCAGTTATGCCATGACCGAACCGCGCCGCCGGGCGGAACTCCGGGCGGAACTCCGGGCGGAACTCCGGGCGGAACTCCGGGCGGAACTCCGGGCGGAACTCCGGGCGGAACTCCGGGCGGAACTCCGGGCGGAAC
>DASVKT010000198.1:0-10808 GCA_036385235.1 Candidatus Limnocylindrales bacterium
GCACCCCGTGCGTGACAGCTAGCCTGTCACGACGCCGAACGACTCTCAGTCGCCAGAGCCAGGGCCGGTCCCCAGCTGTCTTGCTCGGGTCGCTGCTAGCGTTCGACGCCAGCCCGTCAGCCGGTCACCCGGCGCAGCGCAGTCGTGCGAACTCCCCAACCGCGGCGTCCCTTCGCCGGTTATCCTCTGACCCTGCTGATCCGGACAGTTAGCGATATGGAGGGGACGTCCGTGTCAACGGCGGGAGCCGCACCGCTGGGACCTCGTCCGCTCGCCCTTCTTGTCGACCTCGACGACACCATCGTCTCGGACTCGGATCGGGCTGGGTCCAACTGGGCGGCCGCGGTCGAGGCCGCCGTGGCGGTTGTGCCTTTCCCCGCCGAGGCCGTCTTGGCTGCGATCGAAATCGAGCGCGATTGGTTCTGGAGCGATCCAGCGCGCCATCTCGTCGGTCGCTCCGATCTGATCGGTGCTCGCCGGTCGATCGTCACCGCGGCGCTACGCCGGGCCGCCATTCCGGAGGCGGACATGCCGACGGCTATCGCAGCAGTCGTGGCAGCCTACGGAGCCCGCACTGAAGCAGATCGCGGGCCGTTCCCCGGTGCGTTGGATGCGCTCCGCACCTTTCGCGAACTGGGAATCAAGCTCGCTCTTGTGACCAACGGCGCGGCCGAAGTCCAGCGCGCCAAGATCGAGCGATTCGAGCTCGCCCCTCTCTTTGACGCGATCGTCGTGGAGGGCGAGTTCGGGCTGGGCAAGCCAGAACCGGCGGTCTACGCCCACGCCCTGGCGTCTCTAGGTGTTGCAGCCTCGGACGCCTGGATGGTCGGCGACAACCTGGAGTGGGACGTCGTGACACCTCGGCGGTTGGGCATGAAGGGTATCTGGATTACCAAGGCACAGACTCCGCCGGACGCCGCCGGCGTGGGTGCCGACGCGATCCTGCCGGACCTGTCCGCGCTGGCACGGCTGCTTTCATCCATCGCTCCGAGCGGCGGCAGTCGATGGTAGCGCTCAGCCTTCGCGGCAATTCCCATTCAACCAGCATCTTCCTGCGGCGAACGTCTTCTCTGGTTGGTCGGGAGGCCCCAATGAGCAGCGGTGCGTCCGGCCACGACTGGCCGCTAGGTCAGTGGCAGATTGGGCGTCGGGGCGGGAAGGCTGGGCGGGTAACCGCCTAGAACCTGGAGTTCGTTGGGGGAACTCAGGAGATAGCGGGGCCGTTCAAGCTCGAGCTCATTGCGCGATCCAAAACCCCATAGGACACCGGCGGCCGACAAGCCGTTGCGGTGCGCCGCGACCAGATCGATCGAGCGATCACCCACCATAACTGTCGAAGCGTCAATGGATCCTTGCTTCAGTAGCGACTCGATCTGCTGCCATTTCTCGGTGCCGATCATCTCGCCGCCACTTACGAACCGAAAGAGCGAGCGCAGACCGAACATTTCGAGGATCCGCTCGGCAAAGTCGACGGGCTTGGAGGTACACACGCCCAGAAGGATCCCCGCCTCCGTCAGATCGGCCAGTGCTTCCCGTATACCGGGATAAAGGACGTTCTCCGAATAGCCGACCTCCGCATAGCGCTCGCGGTACTTGGCCACAAAAGCGTGGGCTCTCGCCGGTGACTGTTCGCCGGTGATGGCCCGGAAGGTATGGTCCAGTGGAGGCCCGATATAGACGGCGAGTTGCGCCAGTTCCAGCGGCTCGTAGCCGAGGCTCGAAAGCGCATAGTTGATCGAACGTCCGATGCCAACGAGGGGATCGCTCAGCGTCCCATCGAGATCGAACATCACGACGTGGGGAAATGCCCTCGTCGAGGTCGCGGGAGCCGACGTATCTGGCAACTGGCCTTGCGTGCCCGGAGCGTCAGTCATCGAAGTCTGAGTTCCCCTTCGTCGAAGCTGACGCCCACTGGTTCGAGGACAACGCTGCGTGGCCCTTCCTCTACCCGACCGCCGAGGTATGCCTTATAGCCCTGGTCCGTGGCAACCGTGACGGCACGCTCTCCCTCGCCCCGAGGGCAGAACAGCGCGAAGCCGGCGCCCATATTGAATGTTCCGTAGGCCTCGGCAGGAGAGAGAGCGAGAATGTCCGTGATGTATGTGAAGACCTCGGATACCTCTGGCAACTTCGTCACCCGGTAGCACAGCTGCCGGTCGGCACGCATCAACTTACGCAGGCCGTGCCCGGTGATGGGAGTCATATACGACAAGGGCGTGTCGGCGGCGTAGAGGGCCTCGACGAGCTTCACGTAGATGGCGCTAGGGGCCAACAGCGTATCCCCCAATGTCTGCCCGCTCGGCAGCTTCTGAGCCAAGCCCCCAGCGCGCCGCGCCACCTCGCGCGCCAGCGAAGCTCCGTTGGTCTGCAGGCCTGTGCTTTCCACAAACACTATCTCGTCGCCCGGCTGTAAACGGTCTCCGAGTAGCGGCGGCCGGCCAGTTGGGATTATCCCCACTGCGCAGCCCCCCAGGTCGATCTCCCCAGGCTCCACTATGCCGCTGAGCATCGGCGATTCACCCCCGCCCCAAACAGCTCCGGAGTCCTCGCAGCCACGGCGCCACCCACTCACCAGAGCATCGAACCGACCTGGGGCGGCATACCACTCGGGCGAGCCTGTGGCGAAGTAGGCGCTCATCATGAGCGGCAGAGCTCCGACGGCACAAATATCGTTGACGATTGCGGCGACGGTGTCGTAGCCGATCCAGTCGAAGCGGTTGACGCCAGTGGCCTCCTCGTACTCGCGGGTGAGGATCGATTTGGTCCCAAGGCATTCGATGACGAGGGCGAGTTGTAGCCCTCCCACGGTCATCACGAAAGCGGGCTCGCCTCGGGAAGCGTCCAGAGACTCGCCGCCGCGGGCGAGAGCAAACGCCGAGGTCCCGAGCGCGGCCAAGATCGCCTGTCGTTTGCCAGCGTCAAGTAGGTCGTAGTCGACACCGGCGGACCGATAAGTGGTGCTGTCGTGCTTAGTCATGCGGACTGAACCGCGGTCCGGATGTGGCAGGCAGCCAGAGCGTGTAGGTCATCAGGAAACCCTTCAGTTCAGTGGTGAGGACCTCGTCGGTTGACATTGTTACGTACTCGGAGCTTGCGGGGCGCCGGGCCATCGCTCAAGCCGGGCCCAGTCCGGAGAGGTACTCGGCGACGGTGCCACTTCCCGCCGGCGTCAACGTCCCGAGCTTCAACTCGCGCCGGAGCTCGTCGAGCTTGTCTCGGGCGGCTTGCGAGGTCGCGCCTCGAACGACCCGGCGGGCCGGACCAAATCGTTGTCGGTCCAGGTCAGCGCGCCACGTCAACCCTCGGCCGTTTCGTAGACGGACCCCTCGCCGCTCGATCGGCGGCGTTCCCTCCGGGCGGCACGGGCTTCTGCCACGGCAGTCTTCCTTCGCAGATCGCTCAATACAGCCGCCGGTTCGCCCTCCGGGGCCGTCGCGTACCCGTGGAGGGTCCTATTCCTGTTGCTACCGGTGTTGCTACCGGTGGTTCGTGGGCTGGGCCGCCGATGGCCCCAAATCGGCCATTTCACGCTCAAATCATTGGCGGAGAGGGTGAGATTCGAACTCACGGGACTCTCGTCCAGCGGTTTTCAAGTCTCGGTCAAGGCGTTCGCGGGGGTCCGTGGATGGACGATTCACGAGAGAATCGGTCGATTCCCGGGTCTCGAATCCGCCGATGTTCGGCCCTGTTGCTACCGGCTGTTGCTACCGGTCGACGGGTCTCGAACCGGCGGCGACAGCGGCCTACTCATCCACGAGCTTCGCGCAGCGTGCCGCGCGCTTCGCAACTAGGTAGGCCAGACGACTTGCGGCTGGGCGATTGAGGGCGGCGACCTCAGGCGCTCCGACAGCCTCCTCGAAGGCGACCGGCGCCCGCGCGCAGAGTTCGGCCACGCGGGCCGAGACTCGGTCCGAGTCCAGCCCAAGTCTTGCCGAAGTGACCGGCCATGGATTGCGATGAGAGACCAGTTCGTAACCATCCCCGATCTTCATCGCCAACCGGGCATGGCGCTCATTCTCGTAGGGCAGGATTGACGTTATGTCATAGAGCGGAGCTAGCCGGACCTGCCGGCCTGCCAGAAGCAGCGAGTAGTTCTTCGCATGTGCGTCCGTGCCGCCGACGATCCAATTCCAGGCCAACGCGTCAACGAAACGCCAGATGTCGGCCTCGGCTGTGGCATCTGGCATAGCGGCTCGAATCAAACGCCCAATCTCAGCAGGACCAGGACCACCATCGACTTGGTACTTGCGCTCCGGAGGCACCCCAAGCGCCTGACACATGTCCTCTTGGTGGATGCGAACGAACCGGCCGCCGTCCAACCGTCGGTCGTAGCGGGTGATTACTACGGCACTTTCGCTGCCGAAGGTGAGCACTCTAGTCTCGGCGGCCGCCAGGCCAGCTCGTGATGCTGCGTTGAGGCACAGATGCTCGTTGAGTTCCTGGTCGCGGAACTCAGCGATCGGGGGCTTGAGGATGTGAGTCGTGGGAATCCGGCCCGACGGAACCCCCCAACGCCCATTCTCAAGAAGCAGGGCGGTCTTGGCCTGTCGTCCGGCCAGGCTGAACTGCCCCACAAACCGAGGCTCGCTCGTCGTGCCATCACCACGCCAGGCCGTCGAGTCCGCTCTCATCTGATGGAGACGGGCGGCGACATCCGCCTCAGTCAGCCACGCGACATCGCCCGAGTCTGTAAAAAGGGCATCAAGCCGAGAGGGCGACACGAACTGGACGCCACCTGCGCAATCCTCACCAACAGGAGTCGACAGCAATGCGAAGGGGCTGACGTCGGAGAAATGGAACTCTCGGGCCCAGCGCCGGAGGACGTCAATGTTGTCCGGCAGCAAACCCCAGAGCCAGGGCGCCACGGTCGCGTGACCATGGGATCGCTCCTGAACTGGCATGGACAGCGATAGCGGCGTCGGGTTCTGGCGCTGCTGGTACGTCAGGTCGTAGTCGAAGCGCAGACGGCCATTTGCAAGCTGGTCGAGGGTTCCGGCGACCTGGCCATCGATGAGAACTCGGAGTTCACGGTTCACTGGCGGTGCTGCTGGATCAGCTCGTCAAGGTCGATCTGATCAGGCCTATCGCCGGCAGCATCGCTCTTGGCTAGATCTAGCGACAGCCCAAGAACCTGCATGAGTCGCAACACAGTTTCGATGCTCGCGCGCCCGGTCTCCCGCTCGAAAGCCTGGACCCACGTCCGTGAGACGCCGAGTCGCTGGGCCACATCGCTCTGGCTTAGTCCAAGCTCCCGCCGCCGGCCGCGCGCCGCGGCCACGATCTCATGAAGCGTCAGACTCGTGCTCATAGCCCACCTTAGGTTAGCGCCGCTTCCAGAACAACGGCCGCAAGGACATTGTAGATGCTTTCTGTAGAACTCATTGCCCAATTGATTTCTGTAGAAATCATTGCCTAGCGAGCATTTGCTACCCGGTCGTGGCTACCGGCTGGACGCCTGCATTGCCTATGGAAGCAGGCGCCAGTGCTGCCTCCTCTTTCCGCCGAAGACTGAATCAGTCGCCTCCACGGGGTCTGTCACGACCGCGCCAATCGCCTCTCACCCACGTCGAAGCCGAGGCTCGAGTAGGCCGTGAGGCGCTTGGCATGCATGCGGGCAAGAACGGGCACGCGGGCGTCCACGTAGTCATGAACCTCGACCCGCACTTTGCCGTCCATCGGTCGGAGCACGCGACCAACGTACTGGATCAAGCGACCCCTGAACGCGATGGGGAACGCAAGAAAGAGCGTGTCGAGCGGCGGGCAGTCGAAGCCTTCGCCGAGGAAGCTGCCGGTGGCCAGCAGCACGACGCCATCCCCGGATCGCGCCGCGGCAAGTCGGTCGGTGATGACGCGCTGAGCCTTCCTGCCAACGCCGCCCTGCAAGACGTCGGCCTCGATTCCAAACTCCTCGAGCAAGGCCCGCAGCCGGGCGATGTGCTCGGTCCACTGGGACAGCACGAGACAGTTGCGCCCCGCGCGCACAGCCGCGGCGACGTCCGCACAGATCAGCCGCGTCCGGTCCTCATCCTCCACGAGGCCCCGAAAGACCGACTGGATGGACGCTTGGGTTGGGGAGCCACCACTGTTGGCCTCGGCCGGCGCGGCCGCATGGTCGGTCCGATGAACAACGAGCGCGCGGACGAAGTCCGAGTCCTCGGTCTGGCGTTCGCCCATGCGGTGCCGGATGGGACCGCAGTACATGGTGATCAGCCCTTCGAGCCCGTCGCGCCGGTAAGGTGTGGCAGTGAGCCCGAGCCAGGCGGGCGCTCCGATTTCGCGAACCACCCGCTCGAACGTGGTGGCCGGCACGTGGTGACACTCATCGACGACCACGAACCCGTACCCCGCCGTCAACCCTGCGACATCGTCGCGCCTTGCCAGCGACTGCACCATCGCGATGTCGACGACGCCGTGTGGTCGGCTTCGGCCCGCGCCGACGACGCCGATCTGCTTTCGGTTCATGCCGAGGTGAGTCACGAGGCGCTCGCGCCATTGCTCGAGGAGCGGTTGGCGATCGACGATCACAAGCGTGGGGACAGCTCGATGGGCGATGACCGCGCAAGCAAGCACGGTCTTGCCGGCGCCGGGCGGCGCGACAAGCACCCCCAGATCATGACGACATAGCTCTGTGAGCGCCTCCTGCTGACCCGCCGGCAACGTCGCCTGCAAGTGGACGTCGATTCGGGCCAGGTCCGGGTGTTGTTCCCGCACGATGAGTCGGCTGCCTGCCTCGGCAACGACTGCTTCGGCCGCTTCGCGCAGGCCGCGCGGCAACAGGAGACGGTCGAACGACTCCCCGTAGCAGCGAATGAAGCGCGGCGTCTTCCAGGTCGAGAGGCGCAGCCGCTCCTTCTCGTAGTACTCGGGGTTGTGAAGCGAGGCCAGGTGCTTGAGTCCCGCGAGCAGAGCGGGCGGGAGGCCGATACGGTCGATCGAGAGCATCGCCCCGGCATCGGCCATGATCGTCTCCGGCGCCTTCGGCATATCACGCCCACGCGGTGGCCGATAGGTGGGCTCAAGCGGGCCGGCGGCCACCTGGCGCACGGACTCGGCCATGGATTCGATTGCCTCGGGAGAGCTGCGACCGAGCGCCGAAAGAAACGCCCACTGGTCGTCAAATGGCCGAAGCATCGACGGGTCCAGGAAGACGGTCGTGCCTCGGCGGCGGCACGCCCCCTGGAGCGGCAGTGCGATCAGGTTGCCAAACGATCCATTCGGCATGAAGTCCTGGGCCGGGAAGAGCCGGTCGTAGCTCGCAAGATCGATCTCGGCTCGCACTGTCATCGCTTCGCGCAGGAGGTAGGCACCGATCCGCCGTGCGGCAGATGCGGCAACCGGCCCGCTGAAGAAGATCCAGACGTGAGCGCCCTCGCCTGATCGCGAGCGCTCGAGGGCCACCGGGACCCCCGCCGCCTGCGCCGCGTCGACGTACGCACCTGCGTCGAGGGGCCAGGTCGGGCCGTCGAAGTCGCACGCAAGCAGCCGGCACCTGTCGTTTCGAAGGAGAGGGTACAGGCCGACGTGCATGCGACCCGTCAGGTGCGCCGCGATGATTCCGTCGTCCAGCGGCACATACGCGCGGTCCGCCCGACGAGCGTTGGCCGGACCGCCGACGACGGCAGGGCTCCACCCCGACTTCCCGCTACGTTCGTACTCCCATCTGGCTGCGTAGATGTCGTCGCGCCCGGCAAACAGGGACCGGAAGAGCGCGACCTTGGACTCCGGTGAGGAACGGCTATCCACGGGCACCCGACCAATTGACGCCAACTGATCGGGAAAGAGCGTGGGCTCCCAGGCGGGCGTCGGCGGTAGTGCTGCGGTCGGTCGTTCCGGGACCTCCAACCCGAGCAGCGACCGCAGACGCCGGTTCTCAGCACGGAGACCCTCCAGCTCGCGGCGCAGTTCATCGGGGTTTGCGGCATCGCGCTCAGTCAAAGCGCGCACCCCTCCCGCCCATCAGCCCTCCAGGTATGGCGGCAGCTCGTCGCGGAGCTGGATCGGCGCGCTCGCCATGTCGTGCCAGACGACGGACTCGATCCGGCCTCGGCCGACATCGACGGGCCGCCGCTGTCGTGTAACAACCCGTAAAGGTGTACTGGCCCAGGGCGGGCAGCCCGAGTATCCAATCCCGCAGGTCGCTCATATGCAAGAGCATGCGCTCTGCGTCTGGTTCTGCATATGACCGCGCTGGAGGCAGCATGCGCCGGAAAGAGGGAATCGGCCGATTCATTGGGCCTTGAATCCCCGGGCTACCGGCTGTTGCTACCGGCTAGCTGCCCGCGCCGCACCTGAGGCGGTTGGAGGTCTTCAGCCTCCGGCTACCCCGGCCGACGCGCCGAACATTGTCCGGCAGTGTGCGCCGTTGCTACCGCGATCGCTACCGGTTTTCGACAGACCGGGCCCGTTTTGGCCACATAATCGGCCATTTCACGCTTGGAACTTGGCGGAGAGGGTGAGATTCGAACTCACGGGACTCTCGTCCAGCGGTTTTCAAGACCGCCGCATTAGACCGCTCTGCCACCTCTCCGCGGTGCGCACGGATAGTCTACCCAGGACGGCCGCGAGTAGTCCTACGCCGCCGCGGCCCGTCGCTCGCGTGCCGACGATTGTAGGACCGGCGCGACCACGCGCTGAGCCCACGCGCCCACTCCCGCTGCGGCGATGCCGAGGCAGGCGTTGAGCAGAAGCGTCCCGATCGGAGCCTGCACGAAGACGGGCGCAAATAGCACATTCACGATCGAAAATGCGCCGAAGCCCACCAGGGCGAACGCGATTGCTTGCCGGACCTTCGTGCCGCGGGCAAAGGCGTCGCCGAGCAGGTGGTTCATTACGCCGACCCACACACCGACTACGGCGATCCACGTGGCCGTTTCCGCGGCGCGGCCGGGATCGGACGGGAATAGCGACGGCACCACCGCGTAGGCGGCCAAGTGGATTGCCACATAGACAAGCCCCACGACGAGGCCGGAGGTGGCGAGCCGGCCAAGGCCCAGTTCGCCCGCCGTCCCGTCGGTCGCGGTGAAGCGGCCGAGCAGGACACCGAGCAGTGTGATCGCCAGGCCGTCGACCGCGCCCACCTTCAATTCGGCGGTGAGCGGCGAGCCGAACATGAGGCTCATCGCCGGCGCGCCGACAAGCATCAACCCACCGAAGGCAAGCCCGAAGACAAGGCCCTTGCGGACCCGCGAGCCGGGAAGGCGGGACTGGATAACGGTGAAGACAGCGGCCAACACGACGTAGGTCACGACAAGCAGCCCAGCCGCCACCGGCAGGAATGAGCCGTTGGCGACGAATGCGCTCTCGGGACTCGTGTACTTGGGCGCGGGCGCCAACCCCATGTGCATCCCGATATCGACCACGAGGGTGGCCAGAACGATCCCCGCAACCTTGATCCACTTCGACATATCTGCCCGCACTGGTCCTCACTCCGCTGGGGCCGGCCCGGCGCCGCGCCCGATAGGAAGACCATGGGTCGGAACTGTGAACTGACCGTGAAGAAGCCGAGGAAGACC
The DNA here is from genome assembly GCA_036385235.1 of Candidatus Limnocylindrales bacterium. Taxonomy (GTDB): domain Bacteria; phylum Chloroflexota; class Limnocylindria; order Limnocylindrales; family CSP1-4; genus Fen-1039. Next base: position 9,513 of record DASVKT010000198.1, read on the forward strand.
GGCGCGAACGCGAGCGACGAGCGCGGGGCAGGGTTTCCATCCTCGCCTGAGATCCTGGGAACGCCTATGGTGATGCGAGAGGGCGTACATCGCCCACAACTCGGACCAACGAGGTTCTCTCGCCGCAAGCGCGGCCGAACTCGTCGCCGGGTCCGACACTCCGGAGGTCACATGAAGATCCACGACGTCGAACATAAGCTCGTCGAAGACGGCCGTGACGCTGCCGAATGGGCCCGCATCGAAGTTTCCGATGGCCTCGGTCACGTGCCGGAGATCGCCGGTGAGGCGCGTCATCGCGCCGAGCAGGTTGCCCACACGCTCCCAGGGGCTTTCAGCCACGTGAGATCTGGCGCCGAGGACACAGTAACCAGGCTCCAGACTCTATCCGACTCGAGGCTTTGTATGCTGGCGGCCGTCTCCTTGGGAATCGGCGCCGGCCTCGAGCTCGCCGGCAAGCGACGCCTGGCAGCGCTGGTCGGCCTGACTGCGGCATCGGTCTTCGGCTTCGCAATCCTGTCCCGAAAACACCCGGCCGACCCCGGCGCGGGTGCGACTACCCGCTGACCCAAGCTGAACGCGGGCGAGCGGCAGGGCCGGCTTCCGGACCCTGCCGCTCTTTTCGTATGGCGCGTGTCTACCGCGTCATCAACGCCCTCCCCGCCCCAACCGCAAACACGATCCCTCCTATGACAACCCCGCTCTGCCACTGGGCGGCGGTCATGATCCCGGCGGCGCCGAGCGCGCCGTGAGCCAGGGTCATGATCGCGCCGATCGCGGCCACAACAAGTGCGACTTTGTGCGGAAACATGAATTCTCCTTGCGCCTGCGTTTCGCCTACGCGTCGCGGCGGCGTTCGATGAGGATGGCCGAGGCGGCGATCACAACGGCATAGGTAGCCAGAACGAGACCGGCCACGGGCTGGGCCAGGAAGTCACCGTTTGGGTCCAGGACGAGGCCGCGGCCGGCGGCGCCGGGAAGCCAGCGACCGATGTCCGGCACTAAACCCACGACGATGTTCTCGGCCACCATCAGCCACACGAACCAACCCACGATCACGCCGACCTGGTTGCGGATCAGGCTGCCCGTGGCGGCGCCGATGGCGCCCAGCAACGAGGCATAGATCATTGCCCCGGCCAGGACCTGCCAGGCCTCCGAAGAACTGAGCGGGAACGAGTAGCCCTTGAGGCCGTAGACGTGAGCGGCCACCGCCAGCGCGGTGCCGGCCGCCAGCGCGCCGAAGACGACGCCCGCACCTGCTGCCGTCACCAGCTTCACGGCAACGACTCGCCAGCGTCG
>DASVKT010000199.1:0-3575 GCA_036385235.1 Candidatus Limnocylindrales bacterium
TCGCACTGGAGATCGGGTAGCGGCTCAGGAGCGCCAATCCTCCCGATCCCTCGGCGGGCTCCATGACGCGATAGGGGTAATGGCTGGTCAGTACGGCGTCCTGCTCGATGGCCGATGCCGCATCCGGTTCCAGCTCCACCAGGGCCACCAGGTCGGCCGTTACCCCTTCCAGCTGCAACGCCTGGTCCGCCGGTGTCCGAATCCCGTGCTGGACGTTCCAGTTCATGACCGAAATGTTGTGGTACCTGGCGCCGCTGCCCGGCAGTGAGATCCATTCCGAGCCGAAGAGAAGCCCGCCAGTCGCCAGCGTGACCACGAGCGCCAGGGCTAGAAACCGCGCTCGCCCGAGAATAGCTATGGGCGTCAGCGCCACAAGGACTGCAATGAACAGGTGAGGTTCAAAGACGAGACCCACCGCCAAGGGACCCGTGTGCGGCGGATGGACCTTCGCCACGGCTGCGAACCCTAGCAGAAGGATCGGCGCCACCGTCAGAAGATCCCATCGAGAGATGAAGGCATGGCGCCGTGACGGTGGGGGATCCATATCGGTAGGCCATTCGCGTTCGCGTTCGCGTTCGCGTTCGCGTTTGAGTTCGGAACGAGCTTTCATGTTGTCGAGACGACTGGCGCCGGCTGGTTGCTTCGTAATCTGTGTTCCTCGCTGCGGCTTTATCCGTTTGAATGGTTACGCATTTCCGCGTCGAGCGGTTACAATGCGCTCACTATGATCAGAGACCGCTTCTCCAGCGCCCTCCTCCTTACCTGAGGCGAGCCCCTTTGGGTGCTCGCCGTTGACCTCCTGCGCTCTGGCCAGGAGGTTTTTGTTTGACCCGCAAATCCCGCCAGATCCGCAGCGTTGACCGCGGAGCCCGCAGAGACAAAGAAGGACACCAGAAATGCCTCCCGTACCAGCCACCCCCAAGACGATGCCGGTCGAGAAGTACGTACCCTTCCGCCCCCTGCCGCTCCGCCTCGAGAACCGCGAGTGGCCGAACGTCGAGATCAAGAAGGCGCCGATGTGGTGCTCGGTCGACCTGCGCGACGGCAACCAGGCCCTGATCGATCCGATGGACCCCGCCCGCAAGCTGCAGATGTTCCACGCCCTGGTGGCGATGGGCTTCAAGGAGATCGAGGTCGGGTTTCCGTCTGCCTCGCAGCCGGACTACGACTTTGTCCGCAAGCTGATCGACGAAGACTTGATCCCGGAAGATGTCACGATCCAGGTTCTGACACAGTGCCGGCGCGAACTGATTGAGCGGACGTATGAGTGCCTGAAGGGCGCCAAAAAGGTCATCGTCCACTTCTACAACTCGACATCGGTCTTGCAGCGACGCGTCGTCTTCCGCCTGGATCAGGCCGGCGTGACCAAGATCGCCGTCGAGGCCGCGAAGCTCTGCCTGGAGCAGGAATCGCGCTGCCCCGGCACGGATATCCGCTACGAGTACTCGCCGGAGAGCTTCACCGGCACCGAGTTGGACTACGTGCTCGAGATCTGCAAGGCAGTGATGGACGTGATCCAGCCCACGCCCGCGCGCCCGATCATCATCAACCTGCCGGCCACGGTGGAGATGTATACCCCGAACATATATGCCGACGCCGTCGAGTGGTTCCATCGCAACGTCCCGAAGCGCGACTCGGTGATCATCTCCCTGCATCCACACAACGACCGCGGCACGGCCGTCGCCGCAGCCGAGTTCGGCGTGATGGCCGGCGCGGATCGCGTCGAGGGCACGCTCTTCGGCAACGGCGAGCGGACCGGTAACGTGGACGTGGTCAACCTGGCCATGAACCTGTTCAGCCAGGGCGTTGATCCCAAGCTGGACATCACGGACATCGATTCGTTGCGCCGCGTTGTGGAGCACTGCAACCGGCTGCCGGTCGAGCCGCGCCACCCATACGTCGGTGACCTGGTCTACACGTCCTTCTCCGGCTCGCATCAGGACGCGATCAAGAAGGGCATGGAGTGCCTGCCGCCGGACTACTCGGCCTGGGAAGTGCCGTACCTGCCGATCGATCCCAAGCACGTGGGCCGCAGCTATGAGGCCGTGATCCGGGTCAACAGCCAGTCGGGCAAGGGCGGCGTGGCCTACATCATGAAGAACGAGCACGGCATGGACCTGCCCCGCCGACTCCAGATCGAGTTCAGCCGCTGCATCAAGGTCATCACGGCGGATAGCGGGACGGAGATCTCGGCCGCGGAAATGTGGGATGCCTTCGCGGTGGAATACCTCCCCGAAAAGCAGCGCATCTCTCTGGCGGGGTATGAAACCACTTCTACTGGCGACGGCGTTTGCCTGAAGGCCGACCTCTCGTACCACGGCGCGACAACCACGGTTGAAGGCCAGGGCAACGGCCCCATCTCCGCTCTGGTGCACGCCCTGCGCCAGAACCTTGGCATCGAAGTGGAAGTCCTGGACTACGCCGAGCACGCGCTCAGTGGCGGCGAGGAGGCCACGGCCGTTGCCTACGTCGAAGTTCGTTCCCACGACGAAGTCCGCTGGGGCGTCGGCATGGACCCGAACATCACCACTGCCTCCATGCGCGCAATCCTGAGTGCGCTCGAGCGGCTGGGAGTGGCTCTGGTTCCCGCCGGTGAGGCCGTCGCCGCGGCCGAATAGGGTCGTCGGCGAGGCCGCGGCCGAATAGGGCGGCGCGAGGCCGAATAGGGCGGGGCGAGGCCGCCGAATCAGGCGCCAAATCGGGCGGCCGGGCCACCGGGCCGCCCGGGGCAAGCTCGTTTCGGGGCCGGGTAGGCGCCGAATCCGGCGCCGGGTCACCGGGTCACCGGGTCACCAGGGTGCGCGTCCAGGGGTGCACTTTCGACCAACCCGCCGAGGCCTTGGCCTTGCCGGCGTCGATTTGGCGCGTCCAGGGGTGCAGGATCGCCATCTACAGGGACTTCAATCCATTCCTGCAGGTGATGGCGTGCAATTTTGGCCCGGCCCGACTCCCGCGTACCGGTCAATGGTCGGATATGCATCTCTGCCCGCGCATCGGGTCCGGATTGAGGCAGTCTCGGTTGAAGAAGTACCTCTGGACGCGCAATCTGGCCCGGTGGGTAGGATCCCGAAGGCTCGGCCCTGGCACCGCCCTGCCCGGCACGTCCCGGCGGCCCAGACATGGCTCATCGGCATTCTCCGGATGTGCGATCCGGGCCATGGACTCGTGGACCGATCGCCTCAATTCGGATCCGTTGCCGTGGCTTCTCGACGAGTCGACGCCGGCGGTGCGGCACCAGGCACTGCGCCTGCTGCTGGATCGCCCGGTCGATGATCCTGATGTCGTTGCGGCTCGGGCTGCGGCGATGCAGGTGGAGCCAGTCGCACAGATCCTCGCGGCCCAGAACGCCGAGGGCTGGTGGGTCAAGCCCGGCCACGGGAACTCGCCCAAGTACACGGCCACGGTCTGGCAGTTGATCTTCCTCGACCAGCTCTGGGCGGACGGAGAGATCCGCGGGTCCGGGCCGGCTGCGAGTACGTTCTGAGCCACTCCCTGGCGTCGAACGGGGCCTTCAGCTTCCGAGGATCCGGGCTTGGTCCGCCCGCGCCGTCCGGAGCCGCGCACTGTCTCAACGG
>DASVKT010000200.1:0-3858 GCA_036385235.1 Candidatus Limnocylindrales bacterium
ATCAGGCGCTTCGTGCGCAGCCTCGTCGAGGAACGCGGAACGACGGTGATGCTGACGACCCACGACCTGGGCGACATCGAGGACATCTGCCGCCGCATCGTCATCATCGACAACGGCAAGATCATCCACGACGGCGACCTCAGCGCCCTCAAGGACACCTACGCCCGCGACCGGGTCATCCACTTCCAGCTCGCCCGCCCGCCGGTCGACATGGGGGCCGATTTGCGCCGGGTTGCCGGCCTGCGAAGTCGCCGCGGATGGTTCGCGTCTGTCGGTGCGGTTCGACCGCTTCGAATTTGCCGCCGGGGAGATCGCGGCGGCTGTGATGCCGCACGTGGAGGTCATCGACTTCCGGATCGACGAGCCCGAGGTGGAGGACCTCATCCGTAAGGTCTATCTCGGCCAGCTCGTGCTGTTCCTGGTGATCCTGTTCGTGAGCGCGGCGACGATCCGGGTGTCGATCAACCTGGCGACGGCGGCGAGCGCCTTCTGGGTCCGCTCGCCGTGGAGCATGGTGCCGATGTTCGTCCATCAGCTGGGCGAGTTCGCGAAGTATCCGATCACTATCTACTCGCTCGGCGTTCAGGCGCTGATCGTGATCGCGGTGCCGTTCGCCTTCGTGAGCTTCTTCCCGACGGCATTCCTGTTCGGCATGGATGCCTGGAGCGCGCCCGGATTGCTGACACCGCTTGTAGCTATCTATTGCGTGTTCTTCGCGGTGTGGATCTTCCGGCGCGGCCTCCGCCGCTACGAAAGCACGGGCCACTGACGGTTTGGGGCTGCCGCCCGTGGGGCTCGGCCGGGCGGCCCTGTGCTAGACTGCGGCTCGCTCGCGTGGGGATGTAGCTCAGCTGGAAGAGCACCGCGTTCGCATCGCGGGGGTCAGGGGTTCGAGTCCCCTCATCTCCACCATAGCCTCCAGTAAAGGAACCGAATCCGCGGGCCGGCGCCAGCGTGGAGAAGGTTCGGGTGCGAAGCCGATCTTCGAGAGGCGGCCGAGCCTACGCTCGGTCATTCCTCGGTCGAGCCCACCTCGCTTGATGCCAGCCCGGCTTTGTAGGCCAGCAGCGCGGCTTCAACGCGGCTGGCCACCTGGAGTTTGCCCAGAATGCTGGTCATGTAGTGTTTCACTGTCTTCTCGGCCAATCCCAGGCGCCCGCCTATCTCGGCGTTCGAAAGGCCCGAGGCGACCAGTGCCAGCACCTCCCGCTCCCGACTCGTCAGCTCGTCGATGGGATTCGCGGTCTTTTGCCGCGTCAGCTCCTTGAGCGCGCCGTAGGCGAGCCCCGGTGCCAGGTAGGTCCCTCCGGCGTGGATCCCTTTGAGGATCGCCCGCAGTTCTCGGCCCGCGACGCCTTTGAGGACATAGCCTCTCGCCCCTGCCTTCATCGCGGCCGTGAGATCGTCCTGGTCCTCGGAGCTGGTGAGAATGACGACGCGGGTCGCCGGAAAGTCGGCCGAAATCTGGCGGGCTGCCTCCAGGCCTCCGCCGGGCATGGCCACGTCCAGCAGGGCGAGATCGGGAGTGTGCTCGCGGACGGCGCGCACGGCCGCGACGGCGTCGCCGACGATGGCGACAACCTGAAGCTCGTCGTCGGCCGAGAGTGTCGCAACGAGGCCGTCCAGGAACATGGGGTGGTCGTCCGCAACTACGATTCGGATCGCCTGGGTCATGGTTCGTCGCTCGCAGCTTCAGTCAGGGGCAGGTACGCACGCACGAGTGTCCCGCCGCCGGGGCTGGATTCCAGTTCCAGCCGTCCGCCGAGCAACTCGGCCCGTTCGCGCATGCCGGTTAGACCAAGATGGCCGAGGCGCGGTCGATCACGGACGTCGAACCCCGGGCCCTTGTCGCTCACCTCGGCCACCATCTGGCCGTCGCCCGACTGCGTGACCGTGACCGCAACGCCTGCCCCCAGGCCGTGCCGGGCGGCGTTCGACAAAGCTTCCGAAAGAATGCGGTACAGGGCGATCTTGGTGGCGAGCGGAGCCCGAGAGGGGATTCCCTTGATATCGACGGTCGCGAGCGTGCCGGCCCTGCGCTCGTTATCGGCCACTGCCCGCCTCACGATGTCGGCCGGCCCGGCACGTTCCAGTTCGGGCGTGCGCAGTCCCGCCGCGATGGTCCGCATTTCGCCGAGCGCATCGGCGAGCGCACCGCGCACGCTCCCAAAATCTTCATCGTCGCCGTGGCCGCTCTCCTGCAGACGGCCCTCGACGGCGTCCAGGCGCAGCATCGCAAAGGCCAGGGTCTGACTTGGCCCATCGTGCAAGTCCGAGCCGATGCGGCGCCTCTCCAGTTCATTGAGGGCCGTGGTCCGCGCCGCCGCCCGGCGGAGCCGATCGTGGAGCCCTGCGTTCAGGTCGAGCAGCGTCGAGAGCTGTCGAACCTTCTCGCGCAGTGCGGAGTCCTGGCTGATGATCTTCTCGCTGCCCTGGTGCACGACCAGGGCGAGTGCCAGGAAGGCGAGCACGGCCGCACCGGCCACCAGCCCCCAGGCCATGAAGCGATCATTGTTGACCTGGTTCTCCAGGACGTCGGGGAGCTGGTACAGCTCGGCGACCGCGATGATCAACGACGACCCGCTCGCCCGGATCGGCATGTAGATCTCTAGCAGATGGCTCCACTGCTGCCGCTCGTAGATGTTCTCCGGGTCGGTCAGATTGCTGATGTCACCCGTGACCGCACCCTGCGCCGCCCGACCTCGATCGCCGTCCATTGCAAAGGTGCGGCCCATGAGTTCGGGGTTTGGGCTGTAGAGGATCTTGCCGCCGGTAGACCAGATCCGGAAAGTGACGATCCGCTGGCCCAGCTGGGGATTGCTGAGGAGAGTCTGGAGCGAGTCGATCTCAGGCTGGGTAAGGTCTGAGCTGTTGGCCAGCGACTGCAACTCCGGCGCGACGAAGCTCTCGACGTACAGCGCGGTCACTGAGGTGGTGCGGTTGATCGCGCTAGTCTCGATCAGCTGGCCCAGAACCCAGGCCACGGTCGCCCCACCGATAACGACAACGGCCAAGCTGACGAGTAGGAAGCGGCGCGCCAGCGACAGGTTGGCCAGGCCGGACCGAATGCGCCTCCATCTCTGACCACCCGCCCTGGCGCGGATCTTAGCAACGAGACTCACCGCCCTATCTCGGAGCAAGGTCTCCTCCAGCGCCTACTGCTGAGGCCATTGTAGGGGGCCGAGTCGCCCGGACTGGATACGGACCTGAGCCCCCGCCAGCATCAGACCAAGGTCCGGTCGATTTCGGAACCCCGGCCCGTGGCGGCCGCCCGGAGGCAAACCCATCCTCAGGAGAGCGGAAATGCCGCTAGACAGAACGAACAAACCGAGGTTCTCAGATGAAAAGATCAACCCCGACGAAGAGACTGATTACAGCGGCCGTGGGCCTCCTCGCCGTCGCAGCGATCGTAGGCGCATGCAGCAGCACCGGCAGCGGCTCGACCCAAGGAGTCGCTGGCGTGACCTCGGCCCCCCTCGTGACCCAGGCCGCAGTAGCGCCGCCTGCCGCGGGAACGGCCACGGTGATGGCAACGACCATCGGCAGCCAGACGATCCTGGTCGCGGGCTCCAACGGAATGACCGTCTACACATTCACGAATGACACCGCCGGCAGTGGCAAGAGCGCCTGCAGCGGCGGCTGCCTCACCAAGTGGCCGGCCTTGACCGTTGCCGCAGGAGCGACTCCGACCTCCGGCACCGGCGTGGCGGGCCAGCTCGGGACGATAACCCGCGCCGACAACGGCTCACTCCAGGTCACTTACAACGGCCTGCCGCTGTACTTCTACGCGGGCGACAAGGCTGCTGGCGACACCAACGGCAGCTATCCCAACTGGAACCTGGTCAAACCCTGACAAAC
>DASVKT010000201.1:0-2573 GCA_036385235.1 Candidatus Limnocylindrales bacterium
CGGCGCCATTCGGCAGATCCACCCACCAGCCGGGCGCGGTGCCGTTGGCGTTGGGGATTGCCGTCGACGACGGGATGAGCCAGGCCTGCTTCAGGTTTGTTTCCGGAAAGGAGATCCCGCGCCGCTCGAAGAGATGGCGCAGCCAGGTCGCCAGCTTGGTGTCCACGACTGGCGTCTCGTGGCAGACCTGGGCGATGGCTTCGCGCGTGAGATCGTCCGGTGTGGGCCCGAGGCCGCCCGTCGTGACCACCAGGTCAACGCTGGTGAGAGCGCCGGTGAGGGCGGCCGCAACCGTTTCGAGCCGGTCCGGGAGCGCCGAAATCCAGGCAACTTCCACGCCGGAATCGGCCAGCGAACGGGCCAACTCGCCGCTGTTGGTGTCGCGCGTTTCGCCGACCGTAAGCTCGCTGCCGACGGCCAGCAACACAGCCGTGCGGAGCGGCCGGGCCTTCTTCTGGGTGATCTCCATGATCGGAAGTTTACGTTGGCGAGCTCGTTTCCGCGGTCAACGGGCCGCGAGGCGGCCTCATCAATCCATTTCGGAGGAGCCGTTTGCCGAATTGGCGCGCCCCACTGCTATGATCGCGGTGCCTTATGACACCTACCCAAAGGAGGTTCCTTGACTGAGCGATCCTCCTCCAGCGATTCCGCTCCAGGCTTGGGGGAGCAGTTCGGGCGCACGAAGAACGCTCTCTTCGGCCTGATCCGGTCGCACATTCATCTCGCCAGGGCCGAGTTCTCGGAGATCGGCGGCGAGGTCAAGCGCGCCTCGGCGCTGGCCGGCGCGGCCCTGTTCTTGCTCCTCGTCGCCACCGGCATGCTGACGGTCGGTCTGCTGCTATTTGTGGGCGAGGCTCTCTTCGGCTCAATCGGTTGGGGCGTTCTGGACGGCTCGGAGTTGTTGATTGGCCTGGGCATCCTCTTGGTACTGGCCATCATCGATCTCGATTGGGGCCGGACCTTCGTTGCCTGTCTGATTGCCATTGTCATCGGTCTGGTCGTGTCCGGGCTGCTGCTCGTCGATTGGCCCTGGTTCTCCGCGCGAATTCTTCCCGCGTCTGTTGCGCTGGCGCCGCAGCTTGTGGTGGCGGCCGCCGTCCTGGGCGCTATCGGTGCTCTCCTGGGTTTCGGCTCCGGCCGGCAGGGAGTCGCCGGCTGGTTTGTCGGCGGCGCCGTCACCGGCGTCATCGTCCGACTGGCCCTCGGGACGTTCGCGCCGCTTCCTGTGATGCTCGCCGTCGTCGTCGGGACCTTGCTCCTAGCCGCGGTAGGAGCATTTCTCGGCTCCGGCTCCGGCTCCGGCTACGGCTTCGGCTTCGGCAGCGGCTGGACTCGCTTCGGGCTGGGAGCAGGGGCGCTGTGCGGCGCTTTGCTCGGCCTGCTTGCCGGTGTTCCTACAGGCCCGCGCGTGGCGGCCGCAATGGGCACCACGGTTTGGCTGCTGGTTTGGCCGGCAGTCGCGGCCTACTTCGTCTTCCGAAACGGAGTCGACATCAAGAAGCTCCGTGAGCGCTTCGTCCCCGATGTGACAATCTCGACAACCAAGGAGACCATCGAGTGGGTGCGTCAACAGATGCCGCTCGGGCCGAAGTCCTAGCCAGTCGCCAGCTTCTGCTGGTCGAGGTTGGCAGGCTCGAAGCCGCAGGCCGCTCCGCGATCGACATTCCGGCGAAAATCCGGAAGTCGCCGGTCCAAACGGTTGCGCTTATCGCCGCGACCGGATTCGTGGTTCTCGGCGGACCGAAGAAGACGTTCCAGGCCGCCCGACGGGCCATCTTCGGGCCGAAGGCGGACCTGCCCAAGTCGATGCTGCCCGAGCAGATCGAGAAGGCTCTCAAGGCGCTGGGCGACGACGGCAACGTTGTTCGCGGCGTTCTGGAGCGCGAATTCGTCGACTACCTGGAAAAGAACAAGGGCGTCCGCGAGAAGCGCGACCTGAAGGGCGCCGTCTCCGAGCTGGGCGGCAACATCCTGCGGCCTGTTTCCTCGGAAGTGGGGAAGCGCCTGGCCAAGGAGCTACTCAAGCCTGAAGGCGGCAGCTTCAACTCCGTGATGGATCGCATCCAGGCCCGACGCGACGGCCGCAAGGAAGAGAGCGGCGGCTCTGACAGTGGCCGCTTTGGGTCCGGCTGGACGCCGGTGGCCCGCGTGGCGGCGCGCGCCCGAAAGGGTCGGAAGACGAAGTAGGGGAGTGGCCGGCTCGCCGGCCGTCCATGCGCTCGCTCCCGACCTCGTGACGCCTCGGTTCCTCATTGACGCCGTGGGCAACGCTAAGTACTCGGCCGAACCGGAATCGGGCGACGCCCGACTACTCGCGGGCGCCGCCGTGCTCAGCCAACGGTGCGAAAGTCCATCGGCCCGAAGATTCCCGGCCAAGTTGGCACTTAGTGCTTTCCGTGGCGTCGATGAGCAACCGCCGCCGGCCTCGGCGCCGGACACACGCACTCCGCTAGACTTCGCACCTGGGCGAGTGGCGAAACGGCAGACGCGCCAGCCTTAGGAGCTGGTACCGGAAACGGTGTGCGGGTTCGAGTCCCGCCTCGCCCACCACAGAAGTCTGTGCCCTGGATGGC
>DASVKT010000202.1:0-5059 GCA_036385235.1 Candidatus Limnocylindrales bacterium
CCGCCGAGACCGATATTGTTCGAAATGGCGTAGCGCAGCGGCTTCTCGATCGTCTCGGTCGCGATGTTGATGTTGCACTCGGGATCCGGCTCCACGTAGTTGAGCGTCCCGGGCACGGTCTGGTGGTAGAGGGATAACACCGTCGCGACGCCCTCGAATGCGCCGGCGGCGCCCATCATGTGCCCGGTCATCGACTTGGTCGCCGAGATCAGGACGTTGGGTGTATGACTCCCAAGCGCGCTCCAGATGGCTTCGCTTTCGCACTTGTCGCCCATCGGAGTGGAAGTTCCGTGTGGGTTGAGCATGTCGATCTGATCGGCTCGAACGCCCCGCCGCTCCAGCGCATTCTTAATTGATCGGGCTGCGCCCTCGCCGTGCGGGGCCGGAGCGATCATGTCGTAGCCGTCCGCGGCCGATCCGTAGCCGACAACTTCCGCGTAGATCGTGGCCCCGCGGGCCTTGGCCATCTCGAGATCTTCGAGGATCATTGAGCCGGCGCCCTCGCCGAGTACGAACCCGTCGCGCGTCTTGTCGAACGGGCGGGACACGGTTTCGATCGGCTGGCCCGGCAGGGGATTGCCCAGGCCGCGCATGTTCGTGAAGCCGATGTGGACCAGCTCCAGAAGCGGGGATTCTGCGGAGCCGGTGATGACGGCCGTGCAGTCGCCCCGGCGGATTACCTCGGCCGCCTCGCCGATGGAATGGGTGCCGGTGGAGCAGGCCGAAACCGGGCAGAAATTGTGGCCCTTGGCGCCGGTCTCGATCGCGATGGTGCCGGAACTGGCGTCGACCAGGCCGTTCGCGATGAAGAACGGGCTGACGGCGCGGACGCCCTTGGAGTGCCAGATTTCCTGGTTGTTGATGAAGAGTCCCTGGCCGCCGCCGCCGGATCCAAAGATCACGCCGATGTCGTAGCGGTTCTCGTCGGTGATTTCCAGGCCGGAATCGGCGAGGGCCATCTTGGCCGACGCGACCGCGAAATGGACCACCTTGTCCGATCGGCGCGCGTCCTTGAAGTTCCAGAATTTGGTGACGTCGAAATCCTTGACCTCGCCGCCAGCGTGATGCTCGTAGGCCGAGCTGTCGAAGTGGGTGATGGTGCCGATACCGGACTTGCCGGACGTCAAGCTGGCCCAGACCGTGTCTGTGTCGTTGCCGATCGGGCTGACGACCCCCAGTCCGGTAACGACAACGCGTCGGTTGTAATCAGGTTTTCGCACGGGTTGCTGCTCCTCTGGAGTTCGAGTGGCCGCGCTCGCGCACGGCCGGTGAGATGGTTCAGTTAGTGGCGGGGCCGAAGGGCACGGCGATACCGCCGGAGGCCGAGGCTTCGTCCAAGGCGATGGCCGTTGCCTCGGGTGCAATCCGCTTGATAAGACCGGTGAGGACCTTGCCGGGGCCGACTTCCACGAAGGTGGTGACTCCGTCGGCGGTCATCTTTTGCACGGCGGAAACCCAGTCCACGCCGCGGGTCAGGTGCTCGATGAGTTCGCTGCGCGCGCCGTCCGCGGTGGTGATCACCCTGGCGTCGGCGTTAGCGATGAGCGGGACGGTGGGCTCGGCGAAGGCGATCGGCGCCAGCACCTGGGCCATGCCCGTGGCTGCGTCGACCATCAGGGACGAGTGAGCCGCCACTGAGACGTCCAGCAGGATGCCTCGCCGGGCACCGAGATCCTTGACGCCGGCGACTGCGGCTTCGACTGCGGCGCGATCACCGGAGATGACGATCTGTCCGGGGGAGTTACGGTTGGCGACTGCAACGCTGCCCAGCGGACTTCCCAGGGCGAGCATCTCGGGGATGCGGGCGTCGTCCAGGCCGATGATTGCGGCCATACCGCCGGACCGGCCCTTGCCGGAGTTCTGCATCTGGTTGCCGCGCTCGCGAACGAGGCGGACGGCATCGGCGAGGGAGATCACGCCGGCTGCGACGAGGGCGCTGTACTGGCCCATGGAGTGTCCGGCGACGTACGCCGGCACCGCGGCTTCGACACCTTCGGCGGCCCAGCGCTCGCGCATGGCGGCCAGGAAGGCGATCGAGACGGCCACGAGGGCGGGCTGGGCGTTGGCGGTGAGGTTCAGCTGCTCGGCCGGACCGTCGAACGCCAGACGACTTATCGACTCACCAAGGGCTTCATCGGCTTCCGCCAGGATCGCCGCGGCGGCCGGAGAGGCCTCGACCAGGGCTTTGCCCATACCAACAGACTGTGACCCCTGGCCGGGGAACACGAAGGCGATGCGATCCATGTGCTGTGTCAGGTCTCCTTCGGCTCGTCTGCATCATCCCGGGGAAAAATGCGTGGACGGGCCGGAACTGTCCAAGTCTTGCCCGATCACGGGAGGTCGGCTTCGATTGCGCAGCCTAGTACACGCCTCCGGGCCCACGAGGCGGAATGTGTGCAGGTTTGCATGGATCCCTCGTGCAGAGGTACTCTGGGGCATGCCGCAGTTCCGTCCGAAGCCACCAGCCCTGGGTCCGCGCCCGCCAGAGAGTGGCCCGGCGCAAGCGCCGGAAGGTCCGCTCTCAGACACCAAGGCCCAGGCTGCTTCGCCCCGGGGCGCGGCCATCGCGCCCGCCATCGCGCCCGCTACCGCCATCGCGCCCGCCACCGCGCCCGAAGCGCCCAAGGCGGCCGGTCCATCGCCCATCGCGACCGCCAGGACAGACCTCGCCAACGCCCGTGCCAACGGCGCCGCCCGGTTGCGCCATCTTCGTGACTCGCCGCGTCCATTCCTGCACATGCCCACGCTCAACGTGCCGAGCCGATCGGCGGTTGAGTCGGCAGCTCGGGAGCTGCTTTCCGGGCCGGTGGAAGCGGCTCGCGTCCGCCTCCAGAACCCGCGCGAACTTTCGGATCGGATCGCGATGGGCCGGGCCATATGGCGGGATCTCGTGATTGGTTTCGCGGCCCAACTCGGCGAACTGAACCTCGGCTTCACGCAGCTCGCAGCGCTCTATGCGCTCGCAGACAGCGGCACGATGACGGTGGCGGATCTCGCGGACACGCTCGGACGCTCCCAGTCCGCGGCCAGCCGGCTCGTGGATGGCCTGGTGACGCGGCAACTAATCGAGCGGAATCAGGACTCGGAGGATCGCCGCCAGCGAACGCTAAAGCTGACCGGCCGCGGCCAGGCGCTGCTCGGTCTGGTTGATCGGGCCAGGGCTCAGGAGTTCCTGTCCATCGTGCGGCCGCTACCCACGGCGGAGCGGGCGGTCGTGGCCATGGGCGTGGCAGCGCTTTCCACGCACGCCATGACGCGGCGCGGGCATCTGATCAAGCAGCGGACGCGGTAGGCGCGATTCGGCCGGCGACCGGGTGGATCGGCGCCTAGGGCTCAGGCTTCGGCGGGCAGCGACTCGTCGACCGGATCGGACACGCCTGTCAGGGCCGGCATGTCCAGCACGGCTCGGGCTCGGTCTTCGTTGTCGACTGAGAGTGCCCAGGTCGCCCGGCCGTTCTCACGGCCGAGGATGCAGCCACTCGTGACCGTGACGCCCGCGTGGTGGAGTTGATCCGATAGTTCGCCGAACGCGCATGGCGCGTCCTCGATCTCCACCTTGATGCTGGAGCCGGTCACGAACGGGAAGCCCATGCCGCGCAGCACATCCGTCGTGTCGTCGTCGCAGCAGTCGGTGTAAATCTCGGCGGACGTCAGTTCACCAACAGTTGCCTGGTGGATCTGAACGATGTTGACGCCGCGCGCGCAGAGGGCGCGAGCGAGGTGGGCCAACTCACCCGGCTTGTTGGGGAGCTGAACGAGGAACTGCTGACTCATCTTCTGTCTCCAGACTCGTGACCAGGAGGCTCGAAAGCCTTCTCGGGTGAGGATCCCCAGGAGGCGTCACCCGTGTTGTGCCGTGGTGTGTCGCGTCGGCCACGTCCATGGCGTTTCGGTCTCTCGATTGTGGAGAAGGATAGTGTTTGAGAGTAGGGCCGCAAGGCTCGCCGCGTCGGGGCCAACTCGCCCGCGTTCATCGGGTTGTTGACGCGACGATCACGACGACAGCGCCGAGCATGCAGATGTAGACGCCGTGTTCAGCTACAGAACCGAATCACCGCATCCCACAGTGCCGGCAGGCCGAAGCCCAGGGCATCCAGGCTGACCCGCTCGTCGTCGCCGTGCATCAGGGCCAGCAGCCCGTCCGCGTTGGCGACCTTCAGCGGTGAGAAGCCGTACGTCGGGACGCCGATGCGGGCTAGTTGCTTGGCGTCCGTGGCGAATGGTGCGAGGAAGGGGATCGGGACGCCGTCAGGGTCGTGGTCCGTAACGACCTGCTCGAGGATTCGATAGAGCGGGCTGTCCAGCGGGGCCTGGACCGACGGGCCAACCTGCTCGCACTCGACTTCGATGCGGGCCCAGAGCTCCTCGCCGATGCGGCGGCGCAGTTCGGCCAGCATCGCCGGCTCGTTCGTGCCGGGCAGGGTTCGGCAGTCGATCTCGATTTCGGCCACGCCGGGGATGATGTTGTACTTCACGCCCGCCCTGACAATTCCCACTGAGACGGTGTCGCGGATGATGGCGGAGATGGCCTGGGCCAGAACCGGGTCGCACAGGTCGCGGAGAGTGGCTTCGATTTGGGCTGGGTCCGGCGCCGCGCTCGAGGCACCGGCGTCGGCCGCCCCGTCGGTCGCCTGGAAGACCGCCAGCGCCGCGGCCGCCTGCCGCGAGACGTGCGGCATCGCCCGATCGAGGAGCACCTTCATCGGCTCCGTCAGCCGGATCGGCCCCGGCTCGGAGACGCGGGCCACAACCTGGGAGGCGAGGACCGCGGCGTTGTCCGGTGTCGGCACGGATCCGTGGCCCCAGCGGCCCTTCACGCGGATCTTGTAGACGACGAAGCCCTTCTCGGCGACCTGGATCGGGTAGAAGCGGACGCCGTCGTACGTGGTGGAGATGCCTCCGGCCTCGTTGAGTGCCCCGGCCGCCTGCAGCCATTCGGGGTGGTTCTCGACCAGCCAGCGCGCACCGTGCCAGCCGCCCGCCTCTTCGTCTGCGGCGGAGCAGAAGATGACGTCGCGGCGGAGGCCTGGGATCGGGTCCGTGGCCGGGTTCAGCCCGG
>DASVKT010000203.1:0-10460 GCA_036385235.1 Candidatus Limnocylindrales bacterium
GGCCCGCCCCCCGCGATCAGCACCGAAACGCTGGTGTCGTGCCGGCGGCCGGCCCGGCCCATCTGCTGCCAGGTGGCCGCGATGGATCCCGGATAGCCCGCGAGGATAGATACATCCAGTTGGCCCACGTCCACGCCGAGCTCCAGCGCGTTGGTTGTCACCACGCCGAGCAATTCGCCGTCCCGCAGGCCTCTTTCGATCGCCCGTCGTTCCGTGGGCAGGTAGCCGCTGCGGTAGCCCCGGACGCGAGTACGCGGTCCCTCGCCGAGACGCAGGGCCTCGCGCAAGTTGGAGAGCATCAGTTCCACGGCCATCCGGGAACGTCCGAAGATCAGCGTCTGTCGTCCCGCTCGCAGAAAGGGCAAGGCCCATCGAGTGGCCAGAGCCTGGGCCGAGCCACGTGCCCCGGTGGCCGGGTCCAGAAGCGGCGGCTGGACCATGAGGATGTGGCGCTCGCCGGTGGGAGCGCCGTTCTTGTCCACGACCCGGGCCGCGCGCCCGGTCAGCAACTCCGCCAGCTCGCCCGGGTTGCCGATAGTGGCCGAGCAGCACACGATCACCGGATGCGAGCCGTAGTGGGCGCAGATCCGCAGAAGCCGCCGCAGCACGTTTGCCACGTGGCTGCCGAAGAGGCCGCGATACGTATGCAGTTCGTCTATCACGATGATCTGCAGTTGCTCGAAGAGCTGGAACCACTTGGTGTGGTGCGGCAGGATGGCGGCGTGCAGCATGTCCGGGTTGGTGACAACGATCTGCCCGGCAGAGCGTATGGCCGAGCGGATGGGGTTGGGCGTGTCGCCGTCGTACGTCGAGGCGTTGATCTGCAGGCCCGCCGCCCGGCTCAACTCTCCGAGCTCAGTGACCTGGTCCTGGCCCAGGGCCTTGGTGGGGAATAGATAGAGCGCTCGAGCCGTTGGATCCGCGGCCAGCGCTTGAAGCGTAGGGATCAGGTAGCAGAGCGATTTGCCGGATGCCGTGGGCGTAACGACCACCACGTCCTCGCCGGAACGGACGGCCTCTATTGCCTGCGCCTGGTGGCTGTAGAGCGCAGTGACGCCGCGGCCCTCCAGGCCGGCTCGCAGCCCCGGATCGAGCCACTCCGGCATCGGCACAAAATCTGCCGGGCGGGCCCTAAGATGGGCATGGTGAGCGACCCCGCCGGAGAGAGATGGTTCGGCTAGCAATCTGTCCAGGACAGTCTCAACGCCGGCGGGCTCGTGGTACCGCATCGCCTACCTCAAAGAGAACGTACGTGCGAAACTAGAGCAGAGTGTAGCAGGCAAATCAAGCGTGAACTTAGGTTGACACGTCATCTGCCGAAAGCTACGATTCCGGACATGTACAACCGAGATGTCGATATGGCGCAGGGAGAGCCTTCGGCTCTGCCTTCGCTGCCCGGACCGACGGTCTCGATCACCCGGCGTCGTATTGCGCTGCTGGTCGGCGGGTTGTTCGCGCTCTGGCTCGTGGGCGTATTCGCCCGCCAGGTGGGGGAGGCCAGTACGGCTGCCAGTCAGGCCGATCAGATGCGGGCTCGCAACGTCGCCATGCAACGTGACGTTGCCTCTCTGGAGCAGGAACTCAAGCTGGTGAAGCAGCCCGCCTACACGGCCGAGATGGCCCGCGCCTTCATGCTCGGCACCTCTCGAGAGATCCCGTTCACGCTGGACCCGAACGCACCGCCTCTGCCGGCCGACGCGCCCGGCTCCACCGGCATCAAGCCTGAGACCGATGCCAAGAGTGCGAGTCCGTTGGACTCGTGGCTGCGGGTTCTGTTCGGCTCGTAGCCCTGGCCAGAGGCCTGTTCGTCGAGGCCCAGTGGCGAACCTACCGCCGTTACCTGTAGAATCAGTCAGAATGGCTAACTGCCCCAGGGCGGCCGGCCAATCGCAAGGCTGGGTAGCTCAGTGGCAGAGCAAGCGGCTCATAATCGCTAGGTCATTGGTTCAAATCCAATCCCAGCTACCAAGAAAGTTCAACGGCCCGGGCACTGCTCGGGCCGTGTGCTATCTCTCGGTGTCGAGTCACCATGTGAGACGGTTGGCCGAATCTGGGTCTCAGCCGAACACAAGTAGGTGCCGGGCAGTCTAGTTATGTGAACCCGTCGCGCGGCTCGCGACTGGGGAGCACTTGTTCCCGCCTGATGCTTGCTGACACAAGCCGAAAGACCGTCCGGCGTATACTGCGGCGGCCGATCGGCCTCGAACCGACCGCCACAATCGGAGGCTCCGAAATCACTTGAACACGCGTTTCATGCGCAACGGAATCGTCATGCTGGTTCTCGTTGCTGCCACCGCCGCCCTTCTATATGCGCTGATCCAGCCGTCGCAGCCCAACTCCAAGAGCTACACGGACTACGAAAAGGATGTCAAGTCCGGCCAGGTCAAGACCGTCGTCCGCCAGGACACGACCCTGACGGTCACAAAGGTGGATTCCTCCACATACACGGTTCAGTCTGATTCCACCGCTGCCGGGGACGGCGCCGTCATCGAGTCGTGGGAGCCGTCGAACGTCAAAGTGGACTACAAGGTGGACCTGCCGGCCGATACCGGCTGGATCGTGCTCCTGCTGAGCACCCTGGTGCCGGTCGCCCTCGTGGTCCTGCTGATCTTCTTCTTCATGCGCCAGGCCCAGGGCACAAACAACCAGGCCATGAGCTTCGGCAAGAGCCGGGCCCGCATGTTTCTGGGCAACAAGACGGTCGTCACTTTTGCGGACGTGGCGGGCGTCGATGAGGCCAAAACAGATCTCCAAGAGGTCGTCGAATTCCTGAAGTACCCGGAGAAGTTCAACTCGCTGGGTGCCCGCATTCCGCGCGGCGTGCTCCTCGTGGGCCCTCCGGGAACCGGTAAGACGCTTCTCGCCCGCGCAGTCGCGGGTGAGGCCGGCGTGCCCTTCTTCAGCATCTCCGGCTCTGAGTTTGTCGAGATGTTCGTCGGCGTCGGCGCCAGCCGCGTTCGCGACCTCTTCGACCAGGCCAAGCGCAACTCGCCCTGCATCGTGTTCGTGGACGAGATCGACGCGGTTGGACGCCAGCGCGGCGCCGGACTCGGCGGCTCCCACGACGAGCGCGAGCAGACCCTCAACCAGATCCTGGTCGAGATGGACGGCTTCGATACGAACACCAACGTGATCGTCGTCGCCGCCACCAACCGACCGGATGTCCTGGACCCGGCCCTTCTGCGGCCCGGCCGCTTCGACCGCCAGGTCATCCTTGACCGGCCGGACCTCCGAGGAAGAATCGCAATCCTGAAGGTCCACACCAAGGGCAAGCCGCTAGACAAGACCATCAACCAGGACGATCTGGCCCGCAAGTCCGCCGGCATGTCCGGTGCGGATCTGGCCAACCTCGTCAACGAGGCTGCCATCCTGGCCGCGCGGCGCAACCGCAAGGTCATCGGTATGGCCGAGTTCAACGAGGCCTTGGAGCGGATCATCGCCGGCCCGGAGCGCAAAAGCCGCCTCATCTCGGACGCCGAGAAGCGGATCATCGCCATCCACGAAGGCGGCCACGCTGTTGTCCAGCGCGTCCTGCCCAAGTGCGATCCGGTCAGCAAGGTCACGATCATCAGCCGCGGTATGGCTCTCGGTTACACGATGGCTCTGCCGATGGAAGACCGCTATCTCCAGTCCAAGACCGAGTTCGAGGACAAGATCGCGGGCCTGCTCGGCGGCAACGCGGCTGAACGCCTGATCTTCGGTGATACGACCACCGGCGCGAGCAACGACATCGAGAAGGCCACGGATCTCGCTCGGCGAATGGTCACCGAGTGGGGCATGAGCGACAAGATGGGCCCTCTCGCCTTCGGCAAGCACGACGAGATGGTCTTCCTGGGCCGCGAGATCGGCGAGCAGCGCAACTACTCGGACGACGTCGCCAAGATGATCGACGACGAAGTGCGAGCCATCATGGAAAACGGCTACGTCCGGGCCACTCAGGTCCTCACGGAATACAAGCACAAGCTGCTGGCTCTCGCCGACAAGCTCATCACGGACGAAACTGTGGAGTCCGAGGCGTTCGAGCAGCTCTTCAGCGATCTGCCGCCGAAGGTGAACATCCACGGCATCCTCCTGGCACTGAGCGGTTTCCCGGGCTTTCCCGAGACGGTCCACAAGGAAGAAGTTGTTCCGCCGGCGGGCACGCCGAACCCGGAGCCCAGCCCTTCCTGATCTCCGTAACCCAGGACCGATGAGAACCGGGTGGCTTTGCCGCCCGGTTCTTTTTCTGCCGGGGTGATCGGTGCCGGGACCGATACAATCGAGTCAATCACGCGCAGCCGGAGAGTCACATGTCGGTCCCCGTTGCCAGACCAGACTCTGATGCAGCTCTGGATGAGTTCCTCGCTGAGACCGAAGCCGCCCGGCTGGAGTCCTTCAAGGACCTGCTCCGGATCGCCAGCATTTCCGCTCTGCCCGTCCATGCTCCGGACTGCCGCGTCGCAGCGGAATTCATCGCCACGGACATGCGGGCCATCGGCATGGAGCACGTTGACGTGTCCGAGACGGGCGGCCACCCGGTGGTATATGCGGACTGGCTGCACGCCGCCGGCAAGCCCACGGTCCTGGTCTACTGCCACTACGACGTCCAGCCGGTGGATCCGCTAGACCTGTGGGAGTCGCCGCCGTTCGTGCCGATGGTCAAGGACGGCCAGATGCTGGCTCGCGGCTCGTCGGACTGCAAATGCCACATCAGCATGCATTGCCGCGCCATCGAGGCGCTCCTGAGGACGCGGGGCTCGCTGCCGATCAATCTGAAGTTCGTGGTCGAAGGCGAGGAGGAAGCCAGTTCGGTCCATCTGGATTCGTGGCTGGAAGCGAACAGGGCTCGCCTGGCCTCGGACTTTGCCGTCATTTCGGACACGAGCTTCTTTGAGGGCAACTTGCCCGCCATCACCGTTGGCCTGCGCGGCCTGGTCTACTTCCAGCTGGACCTGACCGGCAGTCCCATTGATCTTCATTCCGGCGGGTATGGCGGGGCAGTCGACAATCCAATCAATGCCCTATGCCAGATCATCGCCGCGTTGAAGGGCCCGGACGGGAGGATCTCAGTGCCGGGCTTCTACGATGATGTGGCGGAGTTGACCGACCTTGACCGTGCGTCCTTTGCCCGGCTTCCGTTCAACGAGGCGGAGTACGTCGCCGGTCTCGGCGTGCCGGCTCTGCACGGTGAGCCCGGCTACACAACGCTGGAGAGGTTGGGCGCCCGGCCCACACTGGACGTGTGCGGGATCTGGGGCGGGTTTGAGGGCGAGGGCCCCAAGACCATCATCCCGGCCCACGCTCATGCCAAGATCAGCTGCCGTCTCGTGGCGGACCAGGATCCGGAGAAGGTCTTTGGCCTTGTCGCCGCCCAGATCGAGAGAGTCGCGCCCAAGTCCATTCGCTACTCGATCCAGCGCCTGGGCGACGGCAAGCCCAGCCTCACTCCTATCGACGGACCGGCCGCACAGGCCGCAGCCCGGGCCCTGAAGGCAACCTTTGGTGCCGAACCGCTGTACATCAGGGAAGGCGGCTCCGTGCCCGTCTGCGCGAGCTTCGAGACCATCCTGGGCCTGCAAACGGTACTGCTTGGATTTGCCCCGCCGGACGGCAGATTCCACGCCCCCAATGAGTGGATGTCGATGGCCAACTTCGAAACCGGCATCCGGACTATTGCCCGGTATTGGGATGAAGTGGGCGATCTAGAGTCACTGTAGGTTCTCGCGCTGCCCAGGCGTTACCTCTGGCTGGCTGTCCCGAGCGGCCACTCGCTGCTACGATGCCATCCACGACTCTGCGACCATCCCTCAGGAGGTATCTGTGACCACAGAAGACAAGCCGGCTGGCGCTGAAGTTGCCGGTCCTCCTCAGTTGACCTGGCGGCTGGACACTCCTAACGGGAGTTTGGCTCCGCGCTCTGCGCTGGACGTTCTCGTTGATCTCAACGACAACCTCGCCAGCGGGCGTTTCGGCGAGTACCAGCCGGTGCCGCTCGGCTTCGGCCTCCTGGACAAGACCATCGGTGGCGGTCTCCGGGCCGGTGAGCTGTTGCTGATAGGCGGCGCCCAGGGCACGGGCAAGACGACCATGGCCATGCAGATGGCCCGAAATGTTGCCTCCAGCGGCCAGGCCAACGTGCTGTACATCTGCTTCGAGCACGAAGAGCAGTACCTCCTGAATCGGCTCGTTGCGCTCGAGTCGTGCCTGGCCCATCTGCCTCAGAAGGCCGGCGCGATCAAGATCCAGGACGTCCGCAAGGAGATCATGGCCTCGTGGATGGGCGAGGGTCAGGGCGGATCGGGCCTGACAGCCAACCAGAAGTTGCGCCCCAGCTTGGACCGCATTGCCCGTTACGGCCAGAACCTCTTCCTGATGCGTGGCTCCCAGACCGCCACCACGGTTGAGAACATGCGCAAGCTGGTCCAGCAGCACCGAGTGCTGTCCGGGGATCGGCGGCTGATGGTGGTTGTGGACTACATGCAGAAGGTCCCGGTATTCCCGGAGCCCATTACGGAGTCCGAGAAGGTCACGTACGTCGTCAACGGCCTCAAGGACATTGCTCTTTCCGAGCAGGTTCCGATGATCGCGATCGTGGCCGCGGACAAGGAGGGCCTCAAGGCCCAGCGCTTGCGCAACCACCACCTGCGCGGCTCGTCGGCCATCAACTACGAAGCCGACATCATCCTGATCATCAACGACAAGTACCACATCGTTGCCAAGGCCAACATCGAGTTCAACCCGTACCAGGCCCAGCGCTTCCGCGATTGGATCATCGTTTCGGTGGAGAAGAACCGCGGCGGGCAGGACAACATCGACCTGGAGTACGAGAAGCACTTCGAGTACTCCTGCTTCGATCCAAATGGCCGCACGGTGCAGGAGAAGCTCATCGAGGAGCGTCTCTACAACGATTGACGGGGCGCGCCAGGTGAGTTGGGACGGGAATAGCGGTAACGGGTCCGGGCAGCGTCCCGGCGCGCCGTGGCGTGGCCGACGGCCATTCGTGCGCCCGCCGGACGATCCGCCCGGCACCAGCCGCCTTTTCGTGGCGGTCCCGGTCTCCGACGAGGTGCGGGCCGGGGTAGGGGAGCTGATGGAGAAGGTTGCCGGCGCGCCCATAACCGAGCGGGCGTTCGGGCAGCCGCGCTGGGTTCGCGTTGATGGCTTGCACCTGACCCTGCGGTTTCTGGGCGCCACGCCGGACGAGCGGCAGACGGCTCTGGCTGAGGTTCTTCGTGAAGTCGCCGCCCAGGCCGCTCCGTTCGAGGTTGTGCTCTCCGGCGGGGGTTCGTTCCCGAATCCCACGCGCCCTCGGGTCCTGTGGATCGGCATAGCCGAGGGGGACGACCATCTCGTAGAGTTGGCTGCAAAGCTGAATGAGGGGCTGGTCCCGCTGGGGTGGCCGCTCGAAGGCCGGCCGCTGGCACCGCACTTGACCCTTGCCCGCACAGATGGTGTGCCCGGCGCGGATGAACGGGCCCGCCAATTGGTGGAAGTTGCACGCGACGTGAGGCTCTCCTGGCAGGCCGACCGCATCGTCCTCTACAAGAGCGTTCTGGGTCGCGGCCCGACGCGCTACGAGGTCGTCGCGGAGGCGCTCCTGTAGGTAGCGAGCGGGCGCCGGCCAGACCGTCGCGAGGCCTGCCCAATCGCCTTGCACCGGTCTCGCATTTCCCGGTAGGCTTGCATCGCCACAGTCGTTGCTGGGGCGATATTGGGCGCCAATATTCCAGTGTCGCCGGATGCCCGGCGGGAGGAGTTGGATGACCGAGCGAACTCGTTTCACGCTGGGCGAAGATCAGATTCCTAAGGCCTGGTACAACATCTCCGCGGACCTGCCGGTGGCGCAGTTCCCGCCTCTTCACCCGGGCACGCACCAGCCTCTTGGCCCGGCGGATCTGGCCCCGCTCTTCCCAATGGGCCTGATCCTTCAGGAAGTTTCCACTGAGCGCGAGATCGAGATCCCGGAGCCCGTGCGGGATCTGTACAAGCAGTTCCGCCCGAGCCCGCTCGTCCGCGCCCTGCGGCTCGAGAAGGCGCTCGATACGCCGGCCCACATCTACTACAAGTACGAAGGCGGCAGCCCGGCCGGCAGCCACAAGTGCAACACGGCGATTCCGCAGGCCTTCTACAACAAGGAAGAGGGCATCAAGCGGATCGCGACCGAGACCGGCGCCGGCCAATGGGGCAGCGCCATGTCTCACGCCGGCGCTATGTTCGGCATCGAAGTCAAGGTCTACATGGTTCGGGCGAGCTACGACCAGAAGCCGTACCGCCGCCTGATGATGGAGACCTACGGCGCCAGCGTCGTGGCCAGCCCGAGCATGGACACCGCCGCCGGCCGAGCCATCCTGGCCGAGCATCCGGACAGCACCGGCTCGCTGGGTATGGCCATCAGCGAGGCGGTGGAAGACACCGTCATGCGCGAGGACACCCACTACGCGCTCGGTTCGGTTCTGAACCACGTCATGCTTCATCAGACCGTGATCGGCCTCGAGTCGATCAAGCAGATGGAGATGGCCGGCGAAGAGCCGGACACCATCATCGCCTGTGCCGGTGGCGGCTCCAACTTCGCCGGCCTGGCATTCCCGTGGTTGGGCCAGACCTTCCGCGGCGGTCGGAAGTACAGGATCATCGCCGTGGAGCCGGAAGCGGCCCCAAGCATGACCCGCGGCCGCTACGCCTACGACTACGGCGACACCGCCAAGATGGCGCCGATGGTCAAGATGTACACCCTGGGCCACGACTTCGTGCCGGAACCGATCCACGCCGGCGGGCTTCGATACCACGGCATGTCGCCGCAGGTCAGCCTGCTCAAGCACGAGGGCTTCATCGAGGCCCGAAGCGTCCATCAGCTCCCTTGCTTCGAGGCGGGCATCCAGTTCGCCCGAACCGAAGGCCTGATTCCGGCGCCGGAGTCCACCCACGCAATCCGCGCCGCCATCGACGAGGCGCTCGAGGCCAAGAAGACCGGCGAGAAGAAGGTCATCCTCTTCAACCTGTCCGGCCACGGGTACTTCGACATGTCGTCATACCAGCGCTACCTTGAGGGCAAGCTCGAGGACTACGAGTACCCCGACGCCGAGGTCAAGCACGCCCTCGAGGCCGTCGAGGCGTAACTCAACTCGTCGCAAAAGAGAACAGCCGCGCCTTTCGGCGCGGCTGTTCCGGTTGGTACGCCCGGTTCGGGCTGGATGCGGCTTCAAGGGCAGCCGATGGCGAACGATGGATTGCCGGCTCGCCGATGGCGAACGTCGATTGCCTTTGGGGCAGCCGATGGCGAGCGATGGATTGCCGGCTCGCCGATGGCGAGTCATCGTCTGTCTGCGGACAGCCGATGACTGGAGGAGGAGAAGGGGAAGCGATCGGCAGGAACAAACAGGTGGCTGCAGTTCGAAGCGGGTCGCTCCGGGGGGGGGAAGCGAAGCGACCCGCCGAAAACGATCACTTGCCCGAGTGATCGCTCCATCGCCGTTTCCGGCGAACGCAGGAATGATCACTGAGCTATGCAATCAGGGCATCGCCTATCCGACGTATTCATTGCGGCCCGATCGGATGTCCGTAGTCGGCTGCGTACGGCGGATCGAAGGGGCGCTTCTTTGTCGTAGGATCAGCGCATGCCACGACTGGCTTGCTTCAAATGCGGACGGACCCTCTGGGCAACCGCGCCGCTGGCGTCCCTCTTTGCCGAGGAGAGACGCTGCCCACGGTGCGGCGCCTCTCTCTACGACGACCGCCGCCAGCAGAATCGGCGACTCATCGCCAGGCGCAAGACCGGAATGGGGCAGTCTCCCACAGGTCTGGAGCGACGGGTTGAGGATCGCCGTGAGGCTGAACGTCGCAAGGTCGGCGCTTCCTAGAACGGCCGGGGCTGTGGGTGCCCGAGGGCGCGCCTGACCAGGTGGCGCGGGATCCAAAGATGCTGAGCCGAAGAGCCGGAGCGGGCTCTAGAAGAGGCTGTCGTCCGACTTGGGCGGCTCGACCAGGCGATGGCGCAGAGCGAATGCCACTGCTTCCAGCTTGGAGTGAACCCGCAGCTTGCCCATGATGTTCTGGACGTGCGTGCGGAGCGTGTTCGGCGCGATGTACAGCCGCTCACAGATCTCCGGAGTGGCGAGGCCTTCGGTGAGAGCCTTGAGCACTTCCAGCTCACGCGGCGTAAGCGGTTCGATCTGGCGTCGCTCTGTGCCTCGCTCGCGCGCGGCGGCGACTCGCTGGGCAATACCAACGATGACGGAACGGGGGAGTAGCGTCTCGCCGGCATAGGCGGCGCGGACTGCATTGACGACCTCGTCGATGGCGCGGTCCTTGGTGAGGTAGCCGTCCGCGCCGGCCTGGATTGACTCCAGCACCGTTTCATCGTCCGTGAGGGCAGTGAGCATCACGACGCGCGCGGCAGGCCAGCGGGCCTTGATGGCGCGGGTTGCTTCAGCCCCGGTGCCGTCCGGGAGGCGATAGTCCATCAGGACGACATCGAGCCGCTC
>DASVKT010000204.1:0-3985 GCA_036385235.1 Candidatus Limnocylindrales bacterium
GACGAGCGCCAGTTGGCCTGATCGCCTTCGCCATCGGCGCCGGCGAACTCGGTGAGTTCCGGCTCCAATGGGCCATCTTTGGTTTCTTCCGAATCGTGGCGCAGCAATTCGATCGCATGCGCCGCGGCTGCGGTCTCGGCAACTCGGCGTGAGTGGCCGCCACCGGTTCCGGCGACGCGACCGGCGACAACCACTTCCACGCGGAAGACCTTGTCGTGGTCCGGGCCAACGGCGTCGACTAAACGGTATTGCGGCCGCTCGCCGGTGATCCGCTGGGTGTATTCCTGAAGCCTGCTTTTCGGGCTCTTCAAAGCACCGAGCGGACGATCACTCGTCAACTCGGGTGCGGCCAGGGCAGTCACAAACCCGCTGACGGCGCCATACCCCAGATCGAGGTATATGGCACCGACAAGAGCCTCAAAGGCAGATGCAAGAAGGGAAGGCCGCTTTCGGCCGCCTCGCTGCGATTCGCCTTCGCCGAGAAGCAAATACTCACCGAGCTCAAGCCGGGCGGCCAGGCGGGCCAAACCGGCGGTGCTCACGATCGATGCCCGCCGAGCGGACAGAACGCCCTCGTCGTCGTCTGGATGGCGACGGTAGAGGGCGTCCGAAATGGCCAAACTCACAACGGAGTCGCCGAGGAATTCGAGGCGCTCGTTGTGGCCTGCGGCCAGGTCCCGATGCTCGTGCAGATAGCTGCTGTGTATCAGCGCCTGCTGAAACAGGTCGAGGTCGCGGACCGGGAGCCCCAGCCGCTCTATGAGAGCGGCGGCGGGGCGCATCAGTCAGTTAGCAGACTAGGACGCGTGCTCGTCGATATAGTCAGATGCGTCCTGCACCGTGCGGATCTTCTCGGCGTCTTCGTCGGAGATCTCGGTACCGAACTCTTCCTCGAGGCTCATGATCAGCTCGACGAGGTCCAGCGAATCGGCGTTGAGGTCATCAACGAACGAAGCTTCCGGCTTGACTTCTTCTTCGTCAACGCCGAGCTGCTCGACGACAATCTTCTTGAGTCGCTCGTAGGTAGTGGCCACTTACGCCCTCCTCGGGGAGTTCCTTGGGACTGAAATTGACGTTTACTGCGGCCCTGGATCCGGGGCGCGGTGCGCACCGGCTTCGGAGTCGCGAGCAATCTTCCCGAGTACACCGTTCACGAGACGCCGGGCCGGTTCGCCACTGTATGTGCGAGCCAGCTCGACCCACTCGGAGATCGCCACCCGGGACGGCGTGCCGGAGTGTAGCACCTCGCCGATACCGCTACGCAGCAGAGTCCGGTCCATTCGTGCGAGCTGCACCACCGGATACTGCGGGGCAACGCGTTCGATGAGGGCGTCTATCTTGTCGCGATCATCCAACACGGCGTTGACGAGCCCGCGCGAAAACGCGGCCGTCTTCTCGTCGGCGCCACCCTCGGCCAGATGCCGCTCCAGGATGGTGTCCGCGGTCCGCTGCCCGAACTCGGCCTCGAAAAGGGCGGCCAGCGCCAGGCGGCGGCCCAATCTGTGAGAGCTGACCTCGTCCATGGCGGCTCGACTGCCGCGCGGTGTCAGGCCCGCGTCGTCCGCGGCCTCGGTCACGAGCCCCGACCCCCTACCCCATCGATGACCACGGTCACCTCACCGAGTTCCAGCCCCAGAAGCCGCTCCACGGTGGCTCCGACAGCCTGCCGCACCTGCTCTGCCAGCGGCGGCAGCGACTGGCCCGGCCGGGCCACGATCCAGACTCGGACGGAAACCTTGCCCTCGCTGATCCGCGCTCTGACGGGCGAGCCGGAAAGCCACGGCAGCGGTCCGCCACGGCTGACCTTGAGGACCCCAGGGACCTCCAGGGCGGCCACGCGGACCATCTCCACGATGACGTTGTGGCTAACCGTCAGCGGCTCGGATTTGGGCCGAGGAGCGGGCGGCAGTTCCTGAGGAGAATTCATCTCGGCGGCTACGCCTCCACTCCGGGACGGCGCGACTGGCCCTTGAAGGCCTCGGCGATGAAATCGGGAATTCGGGCTCGGGCGGCGGTGGCACCGGCGTCCAGCGCGAACTCGATCATGCGGCGCTTGGCGGATCCGTGGGTGATCAGGACCATGCCCTTGACGCCCAGGAGCGGCGAGGCGCCCATCTTCTCGTAGTCGAAGGTAGTGCGGATGCGGCCGATGGAGGGGCGCATCAGGAGATAGGCGAGCTTGCCGCGAATGCTGCCGCGAAACTCGCGCTCCCACAGACCGAAGATGAAGCCCGCGAGCCCCTCGAAGAACTTCATCGTCACGTTGCCGACCATGGCATCGCAGACGGCGACATCCGCCATGTGCTTGACGAGATCGCGACCCTCGACGTTACCGACAAAGTTGAGCCGGCCGTCTTTGTCCAGCATGTCGGTTGCCTGCTGAACCGCAAGATCGCCCTTGCCCTTTTCCTCTCCGATGGAAAGCAGCGCGACGCGCGGCTTCTCCACGCCCAGAACGCGCTCGGCATAGAGCGAGCCCATGTGGGCGAACTGGTAGAGGTTGTTGCCGCTCGAGTCCATGTTCGCGCCGATATCCAGCAGCACGAACGGCCCGGTCTCAGTGATCATCTGGACGGCAAGGGCCGGCCGGTCCACGCCCGGCAACCGGCCGAGCTTCAGGACTGCGGCGGCCATCCCCGCGCCCGAATGGCCTGCGGTGACAAGAGCATCGCCACGGCCCTGCTTCAGGAGGTCCATGGCAACCATGATCGACGAGTCCTTCTTGGCCTTCAACGCCAGGGCCGGAGACTCGTCCATCTCGACGACCTGACTGGCCGGGACGATTTCCACGTTTGCCGGGATAGGCTCGCCGGCCACTTCCCGGATCCGTTCCGGGATGCCGACGAGCAGCACCGAATCCGACGGATGGGCCTTCGCCCACGCCAGGGTTCCGGTGACTATCTCCAGAGGCGCGTGGTCGCCGCCCATTGCGTCGACGATGACGCGAACGGCACCATCGCCAACCGTGCGAACCGTTGTCAGGTCCACCCGCCTATGCCGACTGCTGCGGCTTTTCCTGCTTGATCTCTACCGTGGGCCGGCCGTTGTAGTAGCCGCAAACCGGGCAGGCCTTGTGAATCTGCTTCGGCTGCTGGCAGTGCGAACACGCCTCGAGAATCGGCAGTGTCAGCGCATGATGGGCACGACGGTCACCCTGTCGTGCGTGGGAGACTCTCCTCTTAGGAACACCCATTGAACCTGTTACTCCTTATGCTCCGGCGTTGGGCCAGATGGCTGGGCCGGGAAGGCGCCGGGGCGCGGTAGACGATCCGTGACGGGGTACGCTGAATCATACCCCGCAGACAGGGCCGGGCGGGAGTTTACCGTTTCCGGGGCCTCCTGTCATGTGTTCGGCGGCACTAGTGTCCCGATGTGCTTGGTTCTGGGCGGTTCGCCCGGCGACTCGAAAGCAGAACCAGCGAGCGGGCAACCACTCTATGAGCCGGCGGCCAGATGCTCCGAAACGAAAGGCGCATGTAGTTCTGGACGCGGTTGTCGAGATCGTCCATGTGGCCCCCGGGGAAGGTGTATTCCGTTGCCTTGATGCCGCCACGATTCACCAATGTCACGAACAGGTGGGCAGCGGAAGGGATGCCGCCCTCGTCCGTGTTGTGGTCCACCACGATCCCCCGGTACTGCTCCAAGCTCGCCCGATACTGATCCACCTTGTCACTGATGTTCCCGAAGCCGGCGTTGTACAAGGCCACGGTCGCATCGTCGGTGGGTAGCTTCATCAGGATCGGACTGCCGGGGTCGGGGGCGAACGCCGTTCCATAGGCGAAGATCAAGTTCAGATAGGCATCGCTTTGCTGGATCGCTAACTTGAGGCGCCAGGCACGGTCCGCTGCAGGCACGGTCGTCAGCTGTTCGGCCAGCTGCCGAGCAGGCTCGACCGATTCAGGATTGATCAACGTGCCGACCGCGTTACCTTCGAAGATCGAAGGGCTCATTGCATACAAGACCCGGTACAACTCCGGATGGTGAA
>DASVKT010000205.1:0-8593 GCA_036385235.1 Candidatus Limnocylindrales bacterium
CTCGTCGGGGGACGAGGCAAAGCCGGCGGCGTCAAGCTGGCCGGGTCGCCGCAGGAGGCCGTCGAAGTTGGGTCGCGGATCCTGGGGATGGATATCAAGGGCATCACGGTTCGCAAGGTTCTCGTGGGCGCCGCGGTGGACATCGTCAAGGAGTACTACCTCGGCGCGATCATCGACCGCGCCGCACGCCGGATCACTCTCATGGCGTCCGCCGAGGGTGGCGTCGAGATCGAAGAAGTGGCGCGCCAGAATCCCGGAGCTATCCACCGAGTCTCCGCCGATCCCCTGCTTGGCCTGCTCCCCTTTCAGGCTCGCTCGCTGGGCCTGGCAATCGGGCTACGCGATCCGCTGCTGAGCTCCTTCGTCGCCATTGCCCAGGGGCTCTTCGCCGCGATGAAGGCCAACGACGCGGACCTCGTCGAGGTTAATCCCCTCGTGATCGCATCCGAATCCGGAGCCGACGGCAAGACCACGCGGCGGCTCCTCTGTATCGACGCCAAGATCACGCTCGATGACTCCGGGTTGTCCCGCCACCCCAAGCTGGAGGCCCTGCGCGACCTGGACGAGGAAGATCCCACGGACGCCGAAGCGCGACGGCTCGGAATCAATTTCATCCACCTGGACGGCACGATCGGCTGCATGGTCAACGGCGCGGGCCTGGCGATGACGACGATGGATCTGGTGAAGCACTACGGCGGCGAGCCGGCCAACTTCCTGGATGTGGGCGGGGGCGCGCGGCACGAGACCGTTTGCGGAGCCATGGGGCTGATCCTGGCGGACCCGAACGTCAATGCAATTCTTGTCAACATCTTCGGCGGGATCACTCGCGGAGACGAAGTTGCCGAAGGGCTCATAGAAGCCAGGGCGGAGCAGGCGCGCGAGGTTCCGATGGTCGTCCGAATCGTAGGCACCAACGCCGCCGAAGCCGCCGAGATGCTCCGGAAGGCGAATTTCGTGACTGCCGCCTCGCTGGACGAAGCGGCCGAAAAGGCAGTCGCTCTTTCGAAGGGGGCCGCACAGTGAGCATCCTGATCGGCAGCGACACGCGCCTGGTGGTCCAGGGAATCACGGGGCGGGAAGGCGAATTCCACACTCGTGCTTCTATCGCCTACGGCACCAATGTCGTGGCCGGAACGCGGCCGGGCAAGGGTGGCCAGATGGCCATCGACGGCACGGTGCCGATCTTCGACACCGTCGCCGAGGCCGTGAAGCAGGCCGGTGCCAACACCTCGGTCATCTACATCCCCGCCTCTGGCGCCCCGGACGCAATCCTTGAGGCAGTGGACGCCGGCATCGCCACGATCGTTTGCATCACCGAGGGGATTCCCGCTCTGGAAATGATCTCTGTGGTGGAAGCGGCCCGGCAGGCCGGCGCTCGGTTGATCGGCCCCAACTGCCCCGGGGCAACTTCACCGGGCCGCGCCAAGGTTGGGATCATCCCGGCGTCTATCCATATGCCTGGGCGCGTGGGCGTAGTCTCGCGATCCGGCACCCTCACCTATGAAGCCGTCCAGGCGATGACGGACGCCGGTCTGGGTCAGTCGACGTGCGTCGGCATCGGCGGCGACCCCATTATCGGGACGACATTCCTGGACGTCCTAAAGCTCTTCCGGGACGATCCCGAGACGGATGCCATCGTGATGATCGGCGAAATCGGCGGCTCGGCCGAGGAGGAGGCTGCGGCATTCGCGGCGGAACATCTCAAGGGCGTGCCGATGGCTGCATTCATTGCCGGTCGCACCGCCCCCCCGGGACGGCGAATGGGCCATGCAGGCGCCATCATTTCCGGCGGATCCGGCACGGCCGCCGACAAGATCGCGGCGCTCGAGGCGGCCGGCGTTCACGTCGCCGATTCCCCAACGCAGCTGCCGAGGCTCCTGCTGGAGGCCGGCTACCGGCCGTAGCCGCGCAGCGGATCGCCGGCCTGCCGGCGCATGTCGATCTGGCCCTGACGAGGCGGGGTGATTCGTGGCGGTCCTGATGGATCTGACCGCGGGTGATGCCCGCGAGATCTTGCTGGCCATCAGCGTCGACGACTGGGCAGGTCTGCGAGACCGGCGCCGATTCCGCGCCTACATCTCACAGGGTGGCGGTACGGATCCAGACTGGCTGGATCTGTTCGCCCGCGCCGCTCGGGAGGTCACGGGAGACGGCTCGCCGGGGGCGTTCGTCGAGGCCTCATGTCCGCTCGAAAGCCAGCTCCAG
Organism: Candidatus Limnocylindrales bacterium; assembly: GCA_036385235.1. Classification (GTDB taxonomy): domain Bacteria; phylum Chloroflexota; class Limnocylindria; order Limnocylindrales; family CSP1-4; genus Fen-1039. The sequence continues at coordinate 2,206 of DASVKT010000205.1, forward strand.
AGCCGCCTATCGCACCTGGGCGATCGTACCGTGGAGCGCGTCGACCCACATTGGGTGGAGGAGGTGGCGGCGCTGCCCGATAACCGAGTGGATCGCGTGGCCACGCGCTGGATCGAGCTGATCGATGCCGAAGCCTGCGAGGTGGATCCGGAGGAAAAGCCGATGATCCGCGCCGTCGCCGGAGATCTCATCGAATTCTGCCGGGCGGCAGCCGGCGCCGAGGACGTGCTATTCGCGTGGGCCATCTAGGCGTCTGCGTCGGTAATCGGAATCCGAAGAATCGGCCCCCACCTTGACCCTGGAATCGACCTCTAGGCCAGTCCGAGACCCCACTTTGGCCCGAAATCGGGCTCGAAATAGGGACGGAGCCTCGCGAGGGGCATTACCGACGCAGGCTCCTAGGGGCAAACGCCTAAGGGTTAGCCGTCGATGCCGCCCGCCGACCGGCGCCAGCGCGACCGGCCCGCGGGCGGCGGGCTCCGCCCTAATACCCGAGCTTGGTCCAAGCCGGGCCGCCGGGCGCCTCGATGAATTCAACTAGGACGCCGTTGCAACTCTTCGGGTGAATGAAGGCGACAGGGCCCTCACCGCCCTTGCGCGGCGCCGCATCGATCAAAGTCAGACCCTTCGCCGCCAAGGCGTCCAGGGCGGCCTGGATGTCCGGGACCTCGAAGCAGACATGATGGAAACCTTCGCCCTTGGACTCCAGGAAACGGGCCGAGCCTGTGGTGTTGTCCGTCGGCTGAACGAGCTCGATCTTGGTCTCACCAACCGGCAGGAAGCCGATGATGACGTGGTCGTAGTCCATGTTCTCAACGTGTTCCACATCCAGTCCGAGCTTGTCCCGGTACAGACCGAGCGACGCATCGATGTCGCGCACGATCACTGCGACGTGGTGGATCTTGCCGATGCCGACGCCTTCGGGAAGGGCGGACTTGAGCTGATCCATGACTCTCCTACGGCTATCGATGCGGATGTAGACCGGACATACGTTCCAAGTGGACTCGGGTATCGCGCGGTCCAAACGTCGGCGCCAATACTACGAAACCAGGACCGGTTCTCGTGCGCCGGCCTGCGGCCACGCTCGAGAACTCAAGCTGACGCAAATGGGCGGCGTCCTTGCGGCAGCTGTGGGCAGCTGCCGTTGAGAACGGACCGGGGCGGATGTAGCAGATATGGACATCTGCCATCTAGACACCGCGGGCTCAGGGCATGGCAGCTGCTAGCAGCTGCCACTTCCCCACCCGGTCCGCCCGGGCTGTCGCCGCCCGGCTACACGGTGATCAGCTCTCGGTGCTCACCCCAAACGGTGCGGAGGCGGTCCGAGATCTCGCCGACAGTGGCATAGGCCTTGACGGCCTCGATCATGTACGGCATCAGGTTCTCCTGACCCCTGGCGCACTCCTCGAGCCGGTTCATCGCCGCCTCCCAGGCCGCCGGATCCCGCTCCGCGCGAACCTTGCGCACGTTTGCGACCTGCCGGCGCTCGCCCTCGGGGTCGAGCTTCTCCAGCGACGGCGTGGCGGTCTCCTCGTCGCGGAACTTGTTGACGCCAACGACCACCTTACTGCCGTTCTCAACTGCCCGCTGGACCTGGTATGCCGCCTCCTGGATGTTGCGCTGCTGGTAACCGGCCTCGATCGCGGCCAATGTGCCACCGAGAGCCTCGATCTCCTTGAGGTAGTCGTTCGCGGCGACCTCGAGCTGGTTAGTCAGGGTCTCGACGTAGTAGCTGCCCGCCAGCGGATCCGGGGTCTCAGTCACGCCCGACTCGAACGCCAGGATCTGCTGGGTCCGGAGCGCCAGACGAGCGGCCTCGGCACTCGGAAGGGCCAGAGCCTCGTCGCGGGAGTTGGTGTGGAGGCTCTGGGCCCCACCCAGGACGGCAGCCAATGCCTGGACCGTGGTCCGAACGACGTTGTTGTCGATCGACTGGGCCGTCAGCGAGGAGCCGGCAGTCTGAACGTGGAACCGACAGGCCATGGAGCGAGTGTTGGTGGACCCAAACCGGTCCTTGATGATGCGAGCCCACATCCGGCGCGCGGCCCGGAACTTCGCCACTTCCTCGAAGAGCTCACTCCAAGATGCGAAGAAGAAGCTGAGCCGGTCGGCGAAGGCGTCGATGTCGAGGCCGCGGCTCAGGGCCGCGTCGACATAGGCAATGCCATCGGCCAGAGTGAAGGCCAGCTCTTGAGCAGCGGTCGCCCCGGCCTCGCGCATGTGGTAGCCGCTGATACTGATGGTGTTCCAGCGCGGCAGCTCTTTGGAGCAAAACTCGAAGATGTCGGTGACGAGTCGCATCGAGGGTCGCGGCGGAAAGATGTAGGTGCCGCGAGCGATGTACTCCTTGAGGATGTCGTTCTGGGTCGTGCCACTCACCTGGGCGCGAGCCACGCCCTGGTTCTCTGCTGCGGCGACGTACATGGCCAGGAGAATTGCCGCAGAGGCGTTAATGGTCATGGAGGTGCTGACGGTCCCCAGCGGGAGACTGTCGAGAAGGACTTCCATATCAGCCAGGGAGCTGACCGGCACACCGACTCGTCCGACTTCGCCCTCAGCCTGGGGGGCGTCGGAGTCGTAGCCCATCTGCGTCGGCAGGTCGAATGCCACCGAGAGACCGGTCTGACCCTGTTCGAGCAGGTATCGGAAGCGGCGGTTCGTGTCTTCCGCGGTCGAGAAGCCTGCGTACTGGCGCATCGTCCACAGGCGGCCACGGTACATGGTGGGCTGGACACCGCGGGTATACGGGTATTCGCCTGGGCGGCCCAGATCTCTGTCCTCGTCAAGGCCGGCAATGTCTGCCTGCGTGTAGAGATCCTGAATCTCGGCGCCAGAGGTGGTCAGGAAGCGCTCCTGGCGTTCCGCTGAGCGTGAAACAGCCTTGGCGCGCGTAGTGGCCCGCCACCGCTCTCGCCCCGGATCCACAGCCGGCCCGCCGTTTGAATCGTTGTGACTTGCTCCGCGATCTTCCGCCACTTCGCGCTTCCTCTCGGTCTTTCCTGTCGCTGATTGCACCAGCGTGCACGGATGATGGCACGGACCGGGGATGGCCCGCCAGCGAGAGGCTCTGAGGAGCCGGCCCTGGCCTGTCGACGTGCGGGGCTTCCCTTGTGGTCAGGGCCGGCCGGTAGGGACTCGCCATTAGCGCCGGCTGTCTTTGCGTAAAGACAGCCGCAGTGATTCGGCCGCTTTCGCGGCTCGTCTTCTGGGGGCAATCCACGGTTTCGTGCCTCCGGCCCGTTCGAGTAATGGAAAACACACCCCGATATCCACAGAATCGGTGAACAACTTTGGGAATCTGTGGATAAGCGAGCCTCCGAGTAGGGCGCGTGCAGTAGCATCAGGCGGTAGCATCAGCAGGATTGAATTCGGACTCGACACTCGCTGCTTCGCGGTCCGGCCGCGCAGCAACAACGGCAAGAGTCGGCGCTCCGCAACGAAACCGGACTCCGAGTGAGGTGATACCACGGTGGCCAACGTCATCGCGATCGCAAACCAGAAGGGTGGCGTCGGCAAGACCACCACCACCATCAACCTGGCTGGCGCCCTCGCCGAGCACGGCTTGCGGGTGCTGTGCGTAGACATGGACGCCCAGGCGAACCTGACCGTGGGCCTCGGGATCAATCTCGCCAACGTCGAGAAGTCCATGGCAACCGTCCTGGGAGGGGGACGATCCCGGCTGAAGGACGTGATCATCACAACCAAAACGCCCGGGATAGACGTTGCCCCTGCCACCCTAGACCTGGCCTCAACCGAAGTGGACCTCCTCAGCGCCATCGGCCGCGAGTTCGCCCTGTCGGAAGCCATAGACGAGTGGGCCCGAGGCCACTACGACTACATCCTGATCGACTGCCCACCCACACTCGGCCTGCTGACGATCAACGGCCTGTGCGCCGCCAACGGCGTAATCATCCCGGTCCAGACCCAGTACTACGCCCTCAAGGGTCTCGCGGCGTTGGTGAAGGTCATCAACACCATTCGAGCCAAGCTGAACCGCGACCTCCGCGTCCTCGGCCTACTCCCCACCTTCTACGATCCGCGAACCGTACTCGGTCGCGAGATGCTCGATGAGATGCGGGAGAACGGCGATAACCACGTCTTCAGAACCATCATCCGCAACGCCGTGAAGCTCGGAGAAGCCCCGTTGACCGGTCTGCCGATCACCGCATACGCAAGCGCCTCGGATGCCGCCAATACCTACCGCGATCTCGCCAAGGAGGTAATCGCGCTTGGCTAAGCCGGATTTCCGAGCCGCGGCGACTGCGCGACTCAACGAAGAGAGGACGCAGGGCCTCTCCCAGAACGTCCTAAGCCTCCTCAATGCCGACGAAACGACCATTGTCAGGCCGGCCGCCGTCCGGAACATCCCCGTCGACAAGGTCACCGCCAACCCAAACCAGCCACGGCTGTCGATGGACAAGGCCGGCCTGGAGGATCTGACCAACTCCGTGCGCGAACACGGCGTCCTCCAGCCCATCTTGGTCCGGCCCAAGCCCAACGGCCACTACGAGCTAATCGCCGGCGAGCGGCGCTGGCGAGCAGCCCAGGGCGCCGGTCTGAACTCAATTCCAGCCCTCATTGAGGAGATCGACGACGAGACCGCCCTCGAGATTGCGGTCATCGAGAACCTCCAGCGAGAGGATCTCTCCCCGATCGACGAAGCGCTGATCTACGACAAGATGATCCGCGAGCACGGCTACAGCATCCGCAAGCTCGCCCAGAAGCTCGGCAAGGACAAAGGCTACCTGGAGAACCGCCTAAGGCTGGCCGACGCGCCGCCGGAAATCCGCGAGCTGGTGTCTGTGCGCAAAGACACCCTGTCGCACGCCTACGAGTTGCTCAAGGTCAAGGATCCGAAGAAGCGCAAGCATCTCGCTGACATGGTCGCCCGCGGTGAGTTGTCATTGATAAAGCTCAGGGAGCGGATCGACGGGACGCCGCGGGTCAAGCGCGCCTCGGCAGGGGTAACGCCTAAAGGTTCGCCCGCGGGCACGGTCGAGGACCTGATCGAAACCGAGGCGGACCTCAATTGGCTCACCGGCGCCAGCAAGAAGCCGCTGACGGACGACTCGCTGATAGCCGTCCGCGCCCGGCTAACGGATGCCATGGCGGACCTCATCACGCTCCTTCAATCCGATGTCATGAAGACCATCGACGACACGGACCGCCAGAACCTGGCCAAGTACTTGATGATCGTCAGGGTCCGGGTGGAAAACGCAATCGGTCTGGTTCGAAGAGGTCCAGAGAAGTAAGCATGGGCAGCTGCTAGCAGCTGCCAACAACCTGCCATTCCCCCTCCCCTAGCTGCGCAATGCCCCGGCCGCGACGAGGGCAGCCAGCCAGGCGCCTCCGGCAACAACGAACCCGAGGGCCTGGGCTTCCCATACCAACGGCCGCCAGCGATCACCCCTGGCGGCCGCGAGAGCCAGGCCGGCCCAACCCAGACCGCATCCGCAGAACAAGGCGAGCCAAACCGGCACAACCGCCCCCACCGCCACGGTCGACGCAGCCACAATTGTCTGGACGGCGGCCGTCAACAGTCCATCGATCTGCAGCGTCCGCCTCCGGCCCAAGAGCGTCGCCAGGGAGTGGATGCCGGCCCGAGTATCGCCTTCTATGTCCGCATATGCGTTGGCAAGCGCGAGCGCTGCGCCCGCGATAACTGCAACGGCGCCCACTCCCAGAATGACCACCGGCAAGGAGCCACGAGCTCCCCACCAGGCGTAGACAGGCAACAATCCGACCCCGGCCGCGAACGGCGCCCACGCAACAGGACCTCGCTTGAGCCGTAAGTCATACAGAAGCCCATCAGCGAGGCCCACAAGCCCGAGCGCAAGCGCCCCAGCGCCCGCAGATGCGGCAGCCGCGCAACCGAATGCCGCCGCGGCCACAGCAACGGCCAGGGCTTCACGTCGCAACACGCGACCGGATGGTATGGGCTTGGCGGGTTTGCCGATAGCGTCCGCGGTGGCGTCTGCCAGGTCGTTGACCGCACCGATAGCAAACTGAATACCCAGCATCCCCAAGCCCAATTGCACCGCAAGAGGCAACGACGCACCGGCAACGATCGCGATGGTCACTGTCGCGATCGCATCGAGGGCGGAAGGGAACGGATGTGCTACCCGCAGGAGTCCGACAGACCGGCGGAACAGGCCGACGGCCGGATCAGACGTAGACGATCTCGTCAAATCCGGCCACGAGGTAGGCGATCAGCCTGTCTCTCGCATCGGAAGTCTCCGCCCGCAGGCCTGGGACCAGAAAGTGCAACGAAATGGAAGGCACCATGAGCTGGCCCGCGGCGTCGAAACCAGCCGTCTGGGGAGCGCCACCGCCTCGAGCAAAAACGCGTCGCAAGCTCGCTTCGTCAAGGTGAGCGATCTTGCGGAAG
>DASVKT010000206.1:0-2260 GCA_036385235.1 Candidatus Limnocylindrales bacterium
GAACGTGGTCAGCATGGCCAGGCGTGAAACCGCCGGCGCCAATCGGTCCGCGTCTTCGCGCGTGGAGGCGGAGATGGCCGGATACAGCATCGCGCTGATGGAGTCCGGCACGTAGAAGGTCATCTCCGCGATGCGGACGGCGACGCTGTAGAAGATCAGGAGCTTGGGATCGCCGAGCATCCAGCTGAGCAGCAGAACGTCCGCTCGATAGCTGAAGAAACTGGTGATGCTCTGCGGATAGAGCTTGAGCCCGTACTTGGCGAAGGCCCCGAATGGGACCGCTCCGTTGTGCGCATCGTTGGGGTGCGTGGCCAGCTTGTGGACTTCGTACACGACGGCCACGGCACCGAAACCGTTGGCGACCAGATAGGCAACCACGGCTCCGCTGACGCCGAACGGGACGACCCCGATCAGGATCGCGGTCAGGACCAACATGGCCCCGGCCGTGGCAACCTGGATCCGATTGTAGGCACGGTTCTGGCCCCGGGTGTACAGGACCCCGGCGCCGAACTGAGTGAGCAGCAACATCGGCAGGGCAAGCAGAACGAGGCGAGCCGAGCCGATCGGCATCTGGCCTCAAACCAACGGCCATATGCGAAGATGACGCCGATGAGCCAACCTACACCAACTGTCGGATCCGTCGCGAGCCCGGATTCGAATCCAGGTATAAGTGATCGTCGGCTAACGCTGGGGATAATCGGCAACCAAAGCAGCGTTCACGTTCAGCGCTGGTCCGAAGCGCTGGCTCGACGAGGCCACGAGATCGTAGCCATCGAGCTCGCAGGTCGCGGCCGAAACCCACTGCAGCGAGTGGCAGCCTTCCTGAGTCTGCGTCGGGCAATGAAACGTGTCGCGCGTTCCGAGCGTGGCATCGTGGTCGTCCACTACGTACCGGGCGGAGTACTCGCGGCCGGAATGCGCGGCATCCACCCCATAGTTCTGCACGCCTGGGGCGCCGACGTCACGACCGAAGTACCGGGACAAGCTGCCCGCTTCATCGGCCGGCAAATCCGTGGGTTGTTTCGCGCCGCCGACTCAACCACAGCGACAAGCCGGTTTCTGGCCGACACCGTCCGGCGCCGTTTCGATGTGGAAGCTCAGGTCGTGCCTTTCGGGATCGACGTCGAAAGGTTCAAGCCGGCACCGCATCCGCGACGCCCGGGGGTGCCGCGCATAGGTTTCGTGAAGATCAGGCTCGACGCCAAGTACGGACCCGACGTGCTGATCGAGGCCTTGGGCCTTCTGCCCTCGGATCAGCCGTTCGAATTGTTCATGGCCGGCGACGGCGGATTGAGGCCGGCGCTGGAAGCCCGCGCGGCCGAACTGGGAATCGCCAGCCGGGTTCGCTTCCTGGGTGTCTTGCCGCACGCCGAGATCGCTCCCCTCCTCGCCGACTTAGACATCTTCGCCATGCCTTCACGCCGCGAGGAATGGGGAGTGGCCGCCGCCGAAGCCTCGGCGTCAGGCGTGCCCGTAGTCGCGACGCGAGTCGGCGGGATCCCGGAAGTCGTGGCTGACGGAGAAACCGGCCTTCTCGTTCCGCCCGAGAACCCGGAGCAGCTGGCAGCGGCCCTGGCCCGGCTCATCGCCGACTCGGACCTTCGTGCCCGCCTCGGGGCAGCCGGCCGGCGAAAGATCGAGGCCGAGTTTCGGTGGGAAGACTGCGTAGAGCGGATGGAGCGCGTCTACGCCGGTGTCATATCGGATGCTCACGGCGCCTGACCGGCCCGCCGCGTCCGTAGCCGTCGGTCGTCAGCCCGCCGCCGGTCCGCGCCGTCGCCCCACCACCGCCCGGATCATCGCCAGCCCGTCCATAGCCATGCGCCGCACGCGTTCGAACTCGGCCCGTCGCGGCACCACGAAGTCCAGCGGCGAAACCTTGGCCCAGCGGCTGGCCACATACAGCAGAACCATGGCGTGGCAGGTGTACGAAATCAGGGAAGCGGCCGACGCGCCGACGATCCCGAGCCGCGGAATCAGCACCAGGTTGGCGCCGATATTCACCGACAGGCCGACGATGCCGGCCACCGTCGTGGCGATGGGCCGCCCCAGCCCAGACACGTACGACGCCAGAACCTTGGAGAGGCTCAGCGACAGGACGCCCGGCATGATCACGACCAGGGCCGGAAAAGCGGCGTGGTATTCAGGCCGGAGCAACCCCCAAATGGCAACGAAGCCGGCCGGAATGACCGCCAGAGATGCCAGGAACGTGGTCAGCATGGCCAGGCGTGAAACCGCCGGCGCCAATCGGTCCGCGTCT
>DASVKT010000207.1:0-12724 GCA_036385235.1 Candidatus Limnocylindrales bacterium
GCTCGGCGTGGACGTGGGCCAACTGGATGTATCTATCCTCGCGGGCTATCCGGGATCCATCGCGGCCACCTGGCAGCAGATGGGCCGGGCCGGCCGCCGGCACGACACCAGCGTTTCGGTGCTGATCGCGGGGGGCGGGCCCGTGGACAGGTATGTGGTCGAGCATCCGGAATTCCTGCTGGACTCGGCGCCGGAGGAAGCCCGGTTGGATCCGGACAACCTGCATGTGCTACTCGGCCATCTCAAGTCGGCCTGCTTCGAGCTGCCGTTCGAGCCGGGCGAGCGTTTCGGGCCTTCGGAAGCGGAGCCGCTGCTGGCGTTCCTGGAGGAAGAAGGGCTCGTCCGCCACGCCGGCGACGATCGCTGGTACTGGTCCAGTGACAACTTCCCGGCCTCATCGGTTTCGCTGAGATCGGCCGCAGAAGAGAACGTGGTCATCATCGACACCACGCCGGACCGGCCGCGCGTGATCGGCGAGATAGACATCTTCGCCGCGCAGACGCTCGTCCACGAAGACGCAATCTACATGCACGAGTCGGCCCAGTTCCACGTGGACAAGTTGGACTGGGACGAGCGTAAGGCCTATGTGCGGCGAGTGGACGTGGATCACTACACCTACGCGGACCGGGCCGTGACGCTCAAGCCGCTCGAGACATTCGCCACTGCGCCGGCAGCCGGCGGAGACCGAGCCCACGGCGAAGTCATGGTTTCCAGCCTGGTCAGCATGTTCAAGAAGCTCAAGTTCGGGACGGACGAGAACCTGGGCTGGGGACCGGTGCATCTGCCCGAGCTGGAACTCCAGACCACTGCCTACTGGCTGATGCTCGGTGGTGCGGCGGACGGGTGGCGGCGGGCAGATCTGGACGTTGCCCTCCTTGGCGTGGGTCGAGCAATGCAGGCGGTTGCCGCCGTCCTGCTGATGGTGGACCCGAGAGACCTCGGTCTGGTGAGCCAGGTCAAGTCGCCTCACAACGGTTCGCCCACGGTCTACCTGTACGAAACCGTCCCCGGCGGCGTCGGCCTCTCCGAGCGGCTCTTCGAGCGGCACCATGAACTGGTGGCCGGCGCGGGGGACCTCATTGCCGGATGCGGCTGCGAGAGCGGCTGCCCGTCCTGCACGGGCCCCAGGTTGGAACCCGATGTGGACGCTCGGGAACTTGCCCTCCGCTTGCTGCGCGGCCTGGTGGCGGAGACGGCAACCGCAACGCCGGTGGTGGCCGCATGACAATCCAGGAGGCCAGACTCGGGCGTCGCCTGGAGGACCTTCGCCGTGGACGCATGGCCACCCGCCCCGGCCCGGCGGTAGAGGCGGACCCGGACATCCGGCGGGCCATCGAGGCGGTGGTCGCTGCCGGGGATCCCTACGGCACTCCACGCCCGGTCTGGCAGGGCATCGACGGTCTCGACTCGGCGTCGCTGGCCCGGCGCATGGCGGAAGGCCTGGACGCGGACGCGGTCGAGACGCCGCACGGCTGGTACGTCCGCAAGGAACTCCGGCCGGTCTATCTGCCGATCGATCGGGAACGGCTGGCGAGCCTCCCCGGCATGCCCGCCGCCGGCACTCCCCTTCTCTGCTTGGACACCGAAACCACGGGGCTTGGATCTGCAGCCGGCACGGTCGCATTCCTCGTCGGCGTCGGCTGGTGGGAAGGCGATCGGATGCGGCTGGTCCAGCTTCTCCTGCCGGACTATTCGGAAGAAGGCGCGCTGCTGGATGCGCTGTCCGAGGAGATACCTGCCGGCGCCTATCTGGTCACATACAACGGCCGCTCATTCGACTGGCCGCTTCTGGAGACGCGCTATCGCATGGGGCGACGGGTGCCGCCGGGTCTGGACGGACACCTGGATCTGCTTCTCCTGGTGAGGCGCCTTTTCAAACACCGCCTGCCGGATGCCCGCCTGCAAACCGTGGAGAGGCACCTCCTGCGCCGCCATCGCGCCCCGGATATCCCATCGTGGGAAATCCCGGCCGTCTACCACTCCTTCCTGCGAGGCGGCCCGGCTGGCCCGATCCGCGTCGTGGCCCGCCACAACGCCGAGGATGTCGTGACGCTCGGCCGCATCCTGGCTCACCTGGAGCGCGGCTACGGCGAGGGCGAGGTCCGGCGCTGGGCCCCGGCCGGCGATCTCGTCAGGCTGGCCCGACTCTTCCGCCACGAGGGCCGAGTCGATGAAGCGATCGCCTGCCTGGAGATGGCCGGGGCGCCGATCGAAGGCGGCGATCCGGATGTGGCTATGGCAACGGTAGAACTGGCCCGGCTGCTGCGGCGCTGTGGACGAGCCGCCGAAGCGGGCGTGGCCTGGAGCCGTCTTGTCACGGTTCCGGGTCCGCTCGTCGGTCTGGGCTGGATAGAACTCGCCAAAGAGCGCGAGCATCGGGACCGCGATCTGGCTGGCGCTTGGGCGGCCACGGACCAGGCCCTCCTGGCCCTCTACAAAAGCCGCGGTCAGGGCAACGCCATGCAGCGCCGGACCTTGGAAGCGGACGTGGCCAAGCGGCGGGCTCGGCTGGCGCGCCGGCTGGAGAGAGCGGGGTTAACTCCGGCGGGTTAGCGACGCTCCGTTGGCTCGTCAGCGCCCGAGCCGCGCCGCCACCTGCTCGCGGGTTGGAACACCTGTCAGGCCGATCCCTTCGACCGCGCAGGAGGCGGCTGCCGCCGCGAAACGCAAGGCTTTGGACGTGGCCACCTCCCCGGTGAGGAGCCACGCGGTCATCAGGGCGGCGAGGAAGACGTCGCCCGCACCGGTCGGGTCCACAGGCGCTGCGGCGGGCACGGCCGAGTAGCGGAGCAGCTTGCCATGGGACAGGGCCACTCCCCCGCCCTCTCCGGCGGTGAGCACGATCGAAGCGCTCGGCGCCGCGTTTCGCAGCGCACCCAGCTCCAAAGAGGCGCTGAGGTCATCCATGCTCGCGACGATCAGCCCGGCAGATGCCACTAGGCCGGAAGGTCGTGGGTCGGTCTTCTTCACCCACCCGACGTTGGAGAACTCGCGCAAGAGCCCCTGCCAGCCCAGTCCGATGGCGGCGCCTGCGGGCGCAACTTCGGCCCAGGCCTCGCCCAGTTCGCCCGCAACCGGAACCATCAGCCGGCCGGCCACGCTGCGCCACTCCTCCGGCAGAGCCTCAACACCTATCTGGTCGCTCGCGGACAGCCACCGCTGGCGCCGATGCCCGCCCGCTTCGATGTTCTCGAAGACTGGCCCGTGCTCGAGCGGGACCGTCCGCAGGTGGACGCCCGCGTCTTCGAGCAGCCCAAGCTCATCGGCTTCGGCCGCCGCCTCGTCCACGCCTAGCAGGCAGCCCACCCGCAGCCCCAGCCGTGCCGCCGTCAATGAGCAGTACGTCGCCGGGCCGCCCAGCCGCCAGCCGCGAGGATCGTCCTCGGCAATGTCGCGCGACGACGCACCAACAATCACCAGGTCCGGCAGACCGGCCGTGTCATCGGATGCTGAGCGGTATACTCGGCGCTCTTTCAGCCCATCCTCCTTGGAGTCGAGACGTGTTCTTCTATGAACTTCGCGAGGGCGACGATGACATCTTCGCCGACGTGCTGCTTGTGCGTGAGGAGGAAATGGACGCGGAGTCCTTCTTCGAGTTGACCCAGTCGATCCGCCATCGCATTCAGGACTCCTACGAAGAGAACACCCTGATCGAGGCGATCGCCAGGGAGCTGGAGGAAGACCACGGCTTCATTCCGATCTCGGACGAGCGACTCACCGCCTCCGTGAACGTCTCCAAGGCCGAGGACGAGAACTTCCTGGCCAGCCTGGTCGATGACGAAGATGACGACGAAGACGATCCCGAGTCACCGGACTACCGCGGCATCTACGTGGACTTTCCGGGCGGAGATACGCGGATCAACTGATCGGCAGCGCGCGGGCGCTCAGCGCCTACTTTCAGCGCCTACTTGCTGAACAGGATCTCCACTACGTCGCCGTCCTTGACGGTGTAGGTCTTGCCCTCAGAGCGCAACTTGCCGTGCTTCCGCGCCTCGGCCATGGTCTTTAGGTTCAGCAGATCCTCGTAGGGAACCACCTCGGCGCGGATGAAGCCACGCGCCAGATCCGTGTGAATTGCGCCGGCGGCCTCCACCGACGATGAGCCGCCGGGGATCGGCCAGGCACGAACCTCGTCCGGGCCGGCGGTCAGGAACGAGATCAGGCCGAGGAGTTCGTAGCTCAGCTTGATGACGCGGTCCAGGCTGGACTCCTTGAGCCCCAGCTCTTCCATGAAGACGGCCGCTTCGTCCGACTCGAGTTCGCCCAGTTCCGACTCGATCTTGGCCGACAGGGCGGACACGAGCGACTTCTCATGCTTGTAGCGCTCGGCCACGCCGGCCACGATCTCGCCCTCGCGCCGGATGTCTGCCTCGCCCACATTGAGCAGAACCAGAACCGGCTTCTGGGTCAGGAAGCGGAAGCCGCGGATGGCCTTCTCTTCCTCTGCGTCGAGCGTCTCGCCGCGCAACGGACGGCCTTCCACAAGAGTCGCCTGCAGCCGGACCAGAACCTGGAGTTCTCGTTCGTTGGACTCGCGCTCTGCCGGCGTGCCGTGATGGCCGCTCGCCTTGAGGCGATCGATGCGCTTCTCCACCAGCGACAAGTCCGACATCAGGAATTCGAAATCGAGGCGCTCGAGGTCGCGCCAGGCGTCGACCGTACCTTCAGAGTGCGGCACGGCGGGGTCTTCGAAGGCGCGGACGACATGCAGAAGGGCATCCGCCTCGCGCAGTCGGGCCAGCTGGTCTGCCGGCAGTTCTTCGGTTCCGACTCGGCCCTCCGTAGACGCCGGCGGCGCGCCGAGGTCAAAGTAGGTAACGTCGGCCTGAACGATCTTCTTGGGCTTGAAGATTTCCGCCAGCTTGAGCAGCCGTTCGTCGGGGACCTTGACGGTACCGACGTGCAGTTCCATGCCACCGTATCCGCCCGTCTGGGCGTGGCCGCGGGTCAGAGTGTTGAAGACGGTCGTCTTCCCCGAGCCGGCGAGCCCGACGATGGCAATCTGCATGTGCTGGTGCGCTCCTCAAGATCGTTCGATGGCGCTGCACATGCTAGTCGGTGTGGCGGATCGAAGCGACCAGAGGTCGATGGACTCGATCTCGAGGTCCGGAGAGTCGGCCGAGACGGCGAAAGTGAGCCGCGGATCCAGCGGCAGAATCAGGTCCGTCAGAACGGTCTCGCCGTCGTTGACGAAAACCTCGAGCGACGACGCGTCTACGAGGATGCCAACCCTCAACCGGCCATCCACAAGCCTGAACGGGGCGCGATGAACCCCCGGAAATGACGCTGCGAAGGTGACTTCGCCCGATCGACGGCGGTCGAGGGTGACCTCTGCGGCCGCGAAGGCGAAGGCAATCGTGGTCTCGTCGGCCTCGCCGTGACGCAGGGTGATCGTGAATCGTTCGGCGGCACCCGGGCGGACCGCAAGCTCGATCTCCGCCAGGCCGACCTCCATCTGGTTGGCGGCCAGCCACCGGGCTGTCTCGTCGACCGAGAGATCGCCCGTCTCCAGACCGTCGGCGCGCAAGCCTGCCAGTTCCGAAACCGGCCGCTGGATGAGCCGCAATCCGTCCGGCGTGCGGCGCAGCCCCAGCGAACGCGGCACCGTCATCGCGCTCCGCCACGGCGAAGTCGGCACTGCAGCGGCGTACTCCCAGTTGCTCATCCATCCGATCCAGATGCGACGCCCGTCCTCCGGTGGAATGCCCGACCAGGAGACGGCGGCGTAGAAGTCGCGCCCGAAGTCCGCCCAACGCGGCTCGGCTCCGATGTCGTCGGCGATGAAACGCGCGCCGTCGAACCGGCCGACGAAGTAGTTAGTGCCGGATCCGCCGGCAGGCGCACCGGCCGCGACATTCACCACGAGCACCCAAGGGCGCTCCCCGCCCTCGCCGTCCTCCTCGCCCTCCACCGGCAGCCGGAAGAGATCAGGGCATTCCCAGATCCCCTCAGTCGAGCCGGCCGGGCCAAAGTCGCCGAGGAACGCCCAATCCTTCAGGTCCGGCGAGCCGTAGAACTGCACCATCCGCTCATCCGGCAGCGCAACCACCATCACCCAGCAGCGATCCGGCTCATGCCAGAAGACCTTGGGATCGCGGAATTCCCTGGCGCCGATGTCCAGAACCGGGTTGCCGGCGTACTTGGTCCAGGTTCTGCCGCGATCCAGGCTGAACGCCAGGCTCTGGGTCTGGAGCGGCATATCTGTGTGATGGCCCGTGTAGATGGCGACCATCGGCGCCACCCCGCCCGCCCCGAAGCCGCTCGTATTGGCGACATCGATAACCGCCGACCCGGAGAAGATCATCACGCCGCCCTCTTCCGCGAGAGACACGGGCAGATGCTCCCAGTGGACCAGATCGGGGCTGACGGCGTGCCCCCAACTCACGTGGCCGCATGTATCCCCGAACGGGTTGTACTGATAGAAGAGGTGGAACTCACCGTCCAGGAACACGAGCCCGTTTGGATCGTTCATCCAGTTCCGCTCCGGCGTGAAGTGGAACTGCGGGCGCCACCGCTCGCGATACGGCATCGTCGGGCGCGCCCCGAGGCCGCTGCTAATAGCCGGCCGTCTGATCGACGACGTGCTCGAGCGGCTCCCCGGCCCGGTAGCGGCGCAGGTTCTCGCAGAACACGTCCAGGGTCCGTGGCAGGACGGCGGCGCTAGACCAGCTTGTATGAGGCGTCACGATGCAGTTGGCGAGCCGGTAGAAGGGCGATGTCTCCGGCAGCGGCTCGTCGCGGAAAGCATCCAGCACGGCGCCACCGAGCGGCCCGGAGCGAAGCGCCCGCGCCATCGCCATCTCATCGACAAGGCCGCCTCGGGCCACGTTTATGATCCAGGAACCCGGCTTGACCTTGTAGAGAGCCTCGTCACTGATGAGACCCTCGGTCTCCTCCGTCAGCGGCAGGGCCAGCACGACGAAATCGGACACAGCGAGCAGCTCCGGCAGCGCCTCGAGGCCACCGAGAACCTGGACGCCGTCAACGGGCGCAGCATCGGCGTGGCGGCGGATCGCAACGACACGCGGACTCAGCGGCCTGAGCAGCCTGGCGACCTCGCGGCCGATGCCTCCCAGGCCGATGAGTCCAATCGTGGTCTCGCCAACCTCCTGGGCCTCGAGCGGCTGCCAGATGCGCTCTCGCTGCAGCTCGATGAACTGCGGAAGCCGCCGGCAGACGGCCAGAATCATCGTCAGGACATACTCGGCAATCGGTTCGTCGAAGACGCCGCGGCCGTTGGTGATAGTCAGGCCACGAAGGCGGACGCAGGGAGTCAGCACAGACTCAACGCCGACCGACACAGAGTGAATCCAGCGCGCCTTGTGCGCCTTGCCGACGAGACGATCCAGCGGATCTCCGCCGAGCGACCAGCCCCGGAGCAATACCTCGACATCTTCAAGGGACTCGTCGGCCAGGCCATCCGCGCTGACGGGAATGAGCCGCGTGCCCGGAGCCGCCTCCAGGATCTTCTCGCGCATCGCCCCAAAGGCGTCTCTCCCCGTCAGGACGGGGCTAATGGCAATGGCCACGGGCGAGCCGCCCGGACCGTGCCCAGGACCCACAGTTGCTCGAGTGTCGGCGTTCATGCGTCTCCCCTGTGCTGATCGGAGCGGCTCATGACTCGGGCAGGACCCGGGCCAGCCAACGTGACGGAAGCTCTATCTCTTCTGGGAGTGGCAATGTCTCAGGTCCGTGCCAGAGCATTCGCATGGCATCGGCGCCGCGGGCCCGGACCACGGCAGCCACGAACTCCTGGCCCTTCTTGTACTGCTCCATCTTCAGATCCATGCCGGTGACCCGCATCATGGCCCGTTCCATGATGGATTTCTGCTCCCTCCGGGCATGGAACCGCGTGCTGATCAGGTCCACGTCCGGAACGAGATCCTTGCCAACCTCATCCATCATGTAGTCGCTGAAGCCCTCGAGAAGGCTCATCACCGCCTGGACCTCGCGGAATTCGCGCCGCTGATCGTCGGACATGAGACCTTCCGCCCAGCTCTCCCCAGAACCTGCTCCGCGAAGGGCGCGCCCAAGCCGGCTGACGGCTTCGCCGTTGAGGAGCGAGACGCCGGCGGACAGGGATGCCATCTGCCGCTCGAGACGCTCGGCCAGATAGGGCCGCAGCCACGGATGGGCTTCGAACTCAAATGCGTGAGTGGTCTCGTGCAGGGCGATCCAGGTCCGGAATTGGTTGAGCGGCACGTCCAGAGTCGCGGCAACCAGGCGGATGTTCTCGTCCACGAACATGAGCCGGCCCGGGGTCGCTTCCGCCGAAAGCAGGGCGATGTCGTATTGGCCGAGGACCCGCTTGCCGAGGAAGCTCAGTAGGTAGCCGATCTGGCGGGTCGTCAGGGCCCGACCGGCGATGGCCACGCTCGATTTGAGCAAGCCGGAGCCGGGTGGAAGCATCTGGGCAAGCAGATCGCCTTCTACCCTGTCCATGAGCGACCTGAACGAGTCCGCATTGGCGTGGATCCAGGTTTGGCGGTCCACCACGCCGCTGCGCTCAACTATTCCGGGCAAGTCGGCGTTCAGGGCTCGGCTCAGGGCCGGCACGATCCGGGTCATTGCCTCGGCGTAGATAGGCCCCGCCTGATCGAGATCGCGACGATCGAGGGCGCCGGTAGCCCGGCGAACACGGGATGCCGCAATCCGCTCCGCCTCCGGCCAATCGATCAGACCGCGCCGGGCCGAAACTTCGGCACGCCGCCCCAGAACGACTGCCCCAACACCGATTGCGGCGCCGGTCAGCAGTCCGGCCGCGATGACCGTCTCGCGCCGCCAGCCGAACCACCCGGGCCGCGAACGCGAATCCCGCGATTCGCCCCGCCTACCGCTCGCGGAACCCTCGCTCACGCCACGCCGGCTTCCAGATCAACCGAGTCGACGTCCAGGAACTCCTCACCGAACATCCGATCTGCAACCATCCGGAAAGCCGCCACGTCGCCCGTCGTCAGCTGCCGGTGGATGGGCGCTCCCGCGGCCTCGCCCGGAGGCTCGTGACCGGCCATGCCTGCATCGGCAGCGGTACCGCGAGTGGTCCCCGGAGCCTCCAGCGCGTTCACGGAAAGCAACTCCGCCAGCGAGGAAGCCGTCGCCGTGGCCGAGTCCACGATGGCCACGCTGTCGCCCACGCAGTCGCGCAACAAGCCGGCCAACAACGGGTAGTGAGTACAGCCCAGTAGGAGAGTGTCGATACGGGCCGACGGAGGCAGCGGGAAGATGAACTCGCCGTCGCCGTCGCGGTCGCCCAGAAGCGGGGCTATGGCCCGGCGCACAGCCTCTTCCACCTCGGGGCCGCTCAGCTTCCCGGCTTCCACAAGCGGAACCAGGCTCGGCGTTGCGTGCTCGTAGACCTCGATGGCGGGGTTCTCGTCCTTGATGGCGTTGAAGTAGGCGCGGGACCGGACCGTGGCGGGCGTGGCAATCACGCCGACGCGTCGGTTGCGGGTGGCCAGCGCGGCTGCCGCAGCCCCGGGGCGGACCACGCCTAGAACCGGCAGATCGTATCGACGCCGGAAGTCACCCAGGGCCACGGAAGTGGACGTGTTGCAGGCAACCACGAGCGCCTTGACGTCACGCTGCACCAGCTCGTCGAGAGCCTGGATGCTGAAACGGCGGACTTCGTCGTCGCTGCGGACGCCGTAGGGCGCGCGGGCGTTGTCGCCGAGATAGACGGTCGATTCGAACGGCAACCGGCGCAGGATCTCGCGCAGAACCGTGAGACCACCTACACCAGAGTCAAATACACCGATGGGACGAGGGTCGGACACGGCCTCAGTGTCTCACCGGAGCAGCAACCGTGCGGCCCATGATGATCTGGGCGCACCGCTCGACGTCCCGGCTGACGGCGGCATCCGGACTGGACACCACGAATGGCATCCCCTCGTTGTTGGCCTGGACCACCAGACGACCATCCGACACGACCTCGAAGTCCGGCCTGCGCCCCAGCGCCCGCGCCAGTTCGTCCCGGCCGATGCCGCCGCTGGAGTCCGAGCGGTTGACCAGATAGCGGACCTTCTCCGGCGGGTAGCCGATCGAGGCAAAGACCTCGGCCACGGCAATCGTGTTGTGGATCGTCGTGGAGTCGTACGTGACGATGGAGAGCACCACGTCGCTGGCGTCCAGAAGCGCGAGCGTCGTCTCGGATAGCATCGTGGGCGTGTCGATGATGACGGCTTCGTAGAGGCGCCGCAGCAGGGAGATGGTCTTCTCCACGTCCCGCGCGGTGACCATCTCGGCCATCTCGACGCGCGGCGGGGCCAGCAGGATGTCTATCCCGGCCGGGTCGCGCCACATCACGTCGTGCAAATCGGATTGCTGAACGCGGTCCGTGGGCAGGTCCAGGATGGACGGGACGTCGCTCGGAACCTTGAGCAGGGCGCGCAGGTCGCCGTACTGCAGGCTGCCGTCGATGAGGGCCGTGGCCACGCCCATCTGGCCCAGAGCCACGGCCAGGTTGAAGGCGATGGTCGTCTTCCCCACCCCGCCCTTTGGCGAGAAGACGGAAACCACGCGGCAGGCCCCGGACGCACGCGACTGGCGGTCCAGCAGAACGTGGCTGAGGGTGTTCACGAGCTCGAAGCCGCTGAACGGCAACGTGAGAACCGCATCGATGCCGCGAGCGGGGTCACGGGCCAGCGGATGCTGCGGCACGGTCAGGACAACCACAGGGATGTCCAAGCCGGAATCGCGCAGCTTCTCGATGAGTTGCGGGCCCTTGATCTTGCCCTGCAGCAGCAGATCCACCATCACGCAGTCGGGCCGCAGCTGCTGGGCCGCCTCCACCACCTTGGAGCCGTCGCTGAGAACTTCGAGCAACTTAACCTGCGACTGGACGCTCAGCAGGTTGCGGACGTGCTGGCTTACTTGCGGAACATCTTCCGCGACGAGCAGTCGGATAGAGATAGGTGCGGTCACAGTCCGACTATATCAAGCCCGCGGAGCGGGTCTTCCCCGCCTCCGCGCAATTAGGATGGCCCGTTCGTCGTGGGGACCCACGGGATTCAGGTCATAGTCGCCGGCGACGATTTCGACGTCGAGGCCTGCGGACTCGGCCATGGACCGCAGATCGTCCGCATTGAGAAGTCGCAGCCGATCCTCGCGAACCCAGCGCACCGGCGCCTCACCCTGGGCCCCTTCCTCGTAGATGACCGTGAGATTGATGTGGCCGGTCGCCGGTTCGTGCTGGACGGAGGCCGTCTTCACGATCGTCGCGCCCGAGTCGGGATCATCGCGCACGTACTCCAGGCTCAGGCGGCCGTCATATCGAGCCAACTCATCGGCGCTCGGCAGCCAGACATCCACGATGGCGAGGCCGCCGGGCACGAGGTGTCGGGCCATCGTCTCCAACGCGGCCTGCTGGGCGTCGCGCGAATCCAGCAGAAGAATGGAGTTCAGAGCAAGCACCGCCAGGTGGAAGCTCGCGCCCCCCGACAGTTTCAGCCCGATCAGGTTTGCCTCGACAAGATCCAGCCGAGCCCGAACTTCCGGCCCGGCCGCGGCTGCCAGCTTGTCCGCGCGCGCCAGCATCGAAGGGTCGATGTCAACCACGGTCACGTCGTAAAGGGCTTCCGCCAGCGGAATGGCCACCCGCCCGGAGCCGCCGGCAATCTCCAGCACCGGCCCTCCGGTCCGCGAAGCCATGGCCAGATACAGATCGACGTCACCCGGGTCTTCTAGCAGGTCAACGTCGTAGAGCCGGGCAAAGGCATCCGAAACATGAGGGTCGCGTTCTGTTTGTGCCATCGAGTGAAGCCTAGCGTGTCTGCGCCAACCACATGGAAGCTGCCCAACAGAGAGGTCGTGACGGCATTCTCCCCTCTCGCGCCCGGGTCTCCCAGCCCCCAATCGGCTACCGCTCCATGGAGAGGGAAATTTCGGCCATCAGGACCAGTACCACCACGAAGACCGCAATAGGCAGGCTCAGGACGGCCTGAATTCGGAGCGCCACGAAGAGCGTGATGACGCCGGAGACCCAGGCGCCGCGCCGAATGGCCCTGCTCCAATCACCGTGCAGGGCGATGCGCCGATGGCGTGCGAAGGGCACCAGCCAGAAGAGTGGAATAGTCGTGATGCCGCACGCCAAACCGATCGCCCCCGCTCCGATAAGC
The DNA here is from genome assembly GCA_036385235.1 of Candidatus Limnocylindrales bacterium. Lineage (GTDB taxonomy): Bacteria > Chloroflexota > Limnocylindria > Limnocylindrales > CSP1-4 > Fen-1039. Next base: position 12,114 of record DASVKT010000207.1, read on the forward strand.
CCCGAGGACGAGTTGGGATACATGGTGGTCACGATCTGGGCAACCGCGATCCACGCCGCCAGAGCGGCTCCAATGACGAAGAAGTTGATGAGCCTGTCTTTTGATCCCACGGGTGGCTCCTGCGAATTGGTCGGCGATCGCCCGCCGGGGATGCTAGCAGAGGGTGCAACCGGTGATCTGTAACTAATGGGCCTCGTCCAGCGCCGACTCAAGATCCAGCACCGAGTCGAGTGTTAGGTCCGGCTGCGCGTTTACGGGCGGCACCGTCCGGGCTGTGGGAAGTGGCCACGCTTCCGGCTCAACCCTGACAAGAGCCGTCCTCCAGCCCAGCCGCTGCGCTCCGGCGACATCAGCGTCCATATCGTCGCCGACGTGCAGGATGGCCGGGCCCGAAGCAACACCAAGCTCCGCAGCCGCGACCCCGAATATCAGCGAGTGCGGCTTGATGACACCTACCCGCTGGGAAATCACCACGGCGGTCAGGTGGCGCCGCCAGTCCGCCGCTTCCAGGAATTCCTCGACGGCGATGGCGAGCGGCCAGTTCGAGACCACGGCCAGACGCCGGTGACGCGAAAGTCGTTTCAGCATTGGACCGATTCCCGGCGGCACGG